>NZ_JAALEC010000613.1:0-4496 GCF_014145205.1 Dietzia sp. DQ11-44 | reverse complement strand
CTCCGCCGCACGCGGTGAGCATCCCGCCCGCCACCACGAGCGCCGCGCCGAGAGCCGCCGCCCTGGCCGTCACGAGATCTCCGCCCGGCCGCCGGTCACCGTGATCCGGCCGCCCTCGAACTCCATGACCTGGCCGTCCCGGGTGGTGCGCAGCGCGCTGGTGGGATAGCCGAGCCGGCCGCGCTCGTAGTCGACCGTGCCCCAGGCGTCGAACACCGGACCGCGGGGGATGGCGTACGCACCGGTGCGCGGCGACCAGTAGATCGCCCCGCCCTGGAAGCGACTGAAGGCGCCGTTGCGCGTGGTCAGGGAGATCTCGTCGGTGGTCGGGTACCCGAGTTCAGAGTTCTCCGCGCCGGCCTCCCGGTAGGTGGTCAGGATGGCGCCCTCGACGACCCTGGGGCCGGTGGCGGAGGACCAGTAGACGGTGCCGCCCTGGAAGCCCTGGACCACTCCGGGCTTGTTCGGGTTGGTGATCTCGTCGGTGGTCGGGTAGCCGAGGTCCCCGCGCTCGGCGCCGCGCTCCTGCCACATCGACCGGATCGCCCCGCGGATCGCGTGCGCCCCGGTGGTCGGCGACCAGTAGATGACCCCGTTCTGGAACTGGGTGAACCGGCCCCTGCCGTCAGGCGTGGTGGTCTCGCCCGAGGTGGGCAGCCCCAGCGGGCCGTCGGGTCCGCCCTCGGCCTGGTAGGCGGCGCCGATGGCCCCGAGGACCGAGTGCGCGCCCGTCTGCTGCGACCAGAAGACCCGGCCGAAGCGGAAGTCGGTGGCCTTGCCGCCCTTGACGTCGTACTCGCCAGTCAGACACGGGCCCAGACCGGGCTGACGCTCGGCGACCCGGGCGATCTCACCCTGCGCCGCGCACGGGGGCTCGACGTTCTCGATCTCGACGGCGCCCGCGAACTGGGGCCACGCCTGCATCATCTCGAACTGCCAGTACGGCCACGTGTGCGTGCCCGAGGGCCGGAAGTTGGCGGTCACCTCGACGCCGGCCCCGCGGGCCTTGTTGACGAAGGTCTGGGTGGTCATCCGCGACAGCAGCTCGAGCCCGTAGCCCGGGAAGTTGGTGGGGATGTCCGGCAGACCCGACGGCTGGTCCCACGGACCGGTGTTCCCGCTTCCCGCGGACACGTAGACGCTCTGGCCGCGGAGCTTGTCCGCGTGGAGCTTGGGGTCCTGCTCCTGCCACCTGGCCGAGCCGAGGGGTCCCCACATGCTCTCCGCCTGATACCCGCCGGCGTCCTGCATGGCCACCTTGATGGCCTCGGGCATGCCGAAGCTCGTGGTGTCGAGGAAGCCCGAGTAGCTCGCCGCGAACTGGAAGTAGTCCGGGTAGCGCTGCGAGAGCATCATCGCGGCCGTGCCACCCATCGACAGCCCGGCCACGCCGTGCTTGTCGTTCACCCGCCAGTCGCGGGCCAGTAGCGGCGGCAGCTCCTCCATGAGGAACGTCTCCCACTGGTAGGCCGAGCCGTTGGCGTCCGCGACCCAGTCCGTGTAGAAACTCGATTCGCCGCCGACGGGGAGCACGATGATCGCGTTCTTGGCGTCGAAGAACTGGGAGATCTTGGTCTCGAGGGTCCATCCGCTGGCGTCGTTGCGCGCCCGCAGGCCGTCGAGCAGGAGCAGGGAGGGGTACGTGCGTTCCGGCTCGGCGTTCCACTGGGCCGGGAGCATGAGCTGCACCTGGATGGCCTGCTCCATGGCCGGGGACTGCACCCACAGTGCGACCCGGTTGGCCGTCTTCCACTCGACCTTGTCCAGGCGGACTCCGGTCGGGAGGGTCGTCGGCACGCTCAGGGAGGGGGAGTCCACCCGGTTCCCGGGGGTCTGCCGGGCCGGGTCCTCCTGGCCGGGACCGGTCGGTGCCGGGGAGCCCTGGACCGGGGAGCCCTGGGCGGGAGTCTCCTGACCCGGGGTCACCCGGACCGGGGTCTCCTGGGCGCCCGCAGCCGGAGGGACGATGAGGCCGGAGCCCACCATTCCCACCACGAGTGGGGCCGCCAGGAGGGACGCCCACCGGGTGCGGGGGCTCGCGTGTGCGCTGGGGGTCGCCATGTGAGGTTCTCTTCCTTGCCGCGTCGTCGCCGAACGTCTCGGTGAACGGGCCGCGAGCGCGACCCGGACAGCTTCTGCCCGGGGCCCTGGTCCGTCGTCCGCCCGCGGGCTCCCCTCCCGCGGCCGAACCCGGTGGTCACGCAAGCGACCGGGGCCCCGCACGAGAATCTACGCACGGGGCCCCGGTGTGACGGGTGAGGACTCGCTGAGCGGAGCCCGATTCGTCGGCTAACCGACCGTGATCACCACGCGAAGGCGTTCATCACGGGCAGGATCTGCGCCGAGCGGGCGGCGATCAGGTCGTCGTTCCAGTAGCCCCACCCGTGGATGCCGGTGGTGCGGTAGTCGAACGTGGCCTGGTTGGGCCGGGCGTTGAGGGTGTTCTGGAACGCGATGGTCGATCCGCGCGACAGACCCTCGAGGATGATGCCGTTGAAGGTGTTGAACACGGCCTGCAGGCTGGAGGGCTGGTCGTACCGGCCGGGGATGGCCGAACCCGCGGTGACGTACATCGGGATGTCGCGCAGCTTGTCCGCGTTGAGCAGCGGGTCGTTCTGACCCCAGCGCGGCGAGCCCGGGAGGCCCCACATGGCGAACGGGTCGCACTTGCACTGGTCGAACATCGCCAGCGGGATCATCGTGTACATGCCCGGCGCGGTGGGGTTCATGTAGCCGGAGAACACCGAGACCTGCTTGAACTGGTTGCGGTGCTTGGCGGCCAGCATCGCGGCGGCGGACCCGCCCATGGACAGCCCGGCGATGGCGTTGTTGTCCGTGCGCACGCCGAAGTGGGCGTTCAGGTACCCGGGGAGCTCGCGGGTCAGGAAGGTCTCGTACTTGTACTCGACGAGGTTGCCGCCCAGGTTGATGGGCCGGTCCCAGTCGGAGTAGAAGGAGACCTGGCCGCCGACCGGCATGACCAGGGTGATGTTGTCCTGGAGGAAGATGCGCTGGGCCTGTGCGTCACGCGTCCACGCGTTCCAGTCGTCCCGCGCCCGCAGGCCGTCGAGGAGGTACAGGCCGGCGTTGCCGCCGAAGCGGGCGGGCTGGACCTGGACCTTGATGTGGCGGTTCATCGCCGGCGACCAGACGTCGCACAGCTGGACCCAGGAGGCGACCGGATCCCAGGTACACCCGGGGCGCAGCCAGTTCCGGAAGCCCACCGGGTTCTCGTTGCCGGCGGCCGGCTGGAAGGCGGGGGCCGCGGGCGGCGCGCCGGCTGATCCGGCGGATCCGAGGCTGGCGGACGAGCCCTGCTCGGTGGCCTGGGCGCCGACGAGAGCCGGAGCGCCGACGACGAGGCCTGCAGCCGTCGCCAGGGCGGTGAGCCCGGCGGCGAACTTGCGCCGGAGGGTGGTCTGGGACATTCGTGGGTTCCTTTGTTCGTTCCTGGTGCCCCCAGGTGACCCGGGGCATCGGTGACGTCCATCGGACCGGCCCCACCAGGGGAGGACCGGAACTGCGACATCGTTACTGTCGCTTATTCTGGGACAGGTGTTACAGGTCGGGGACCTGATCGATCCCCTACTGTTATCGATTCGAGACAACAGTACGGGCCACACTACCGAGTGCCCTGGTACTTCTCCACTTTCTCAGGCATGGGCAACCCGCACCTCTGCACCTCGTATGCAGGGATTCTGTTGATCCGGTACTCGGCGAATGAGAATGCGTTAACCAGGTTGGACCAGCGCTTCTCCAGCGTCAACGGGCCGGAATACGAGTCGATCAGCGCCTCGGTCGCGGGGCAGGTGAGCGCCACCTCGGCCTGGTTGACCCAGTTCACGTCAATCCATCGCGGGAAGTTGACCGGGTCCTCGACCACCCCGGTGCGCGCGAGCACCCAGTCGTACGGGAGGAACTTGTCGTGGCCGATACGCCCGTCCTCCATGCGGTCGGTGTGTGCGGCCAACGGCGAGGCCAGACCCACGGTGTCGTAGACGTCCACGTCGAGCGGGAGGTTCATGCTGGTCATGCCCAGGTTGAGGAACACGACCGTCTTGATGGGGTCGTCGGGCAGTTCGAACGGCTGCAGTCCGGGCATCGGGCGGTCGTAGGCCACCACGTCCCACCGGTCCTGGAAGCCCGGGACCGGCAGGAAGACCGCCCCCGTCCGGTTGGCCGAGACCTCTCTCACCAGTGCCCTCATGCGCGGGAAGTCGAGGTAGTCGTCCGCGAGCAACGGGTGCTTGTGGCCGGTCCGCTGGATGTAGAACTGCCGCTCGTCGACGATCCCCGCGGCGGTGATGGACTCCGGTTCGTCGCGGAACGGGTCCTGGACCACCTCGACGGTCACCGCCCATCCGACGACGACGAGCCACGCACCGGCGACGACGGGGACCGCCACCCGGCGCACGCGGGCGTCGTCCGCCCCGCGGGCGGGTCCGACCGGCAGGGGCACCACGGAGACCGGCAGGAGGAACAGGAACACCGACGGC
>NZ_JAALEC010000612.1:0-1119 GCF_014145205.1 Dietzia sp. DQ11-44 | reverse complement strand
GCCCCCTCGGCTCCCGGGCCGTGGCCCTGCACCTCGGGCGGACCGGGGTGTCGACACTCAGGTGGGTCCTGGACGCGGTGGAGGGCTGAGGCCGGACCGGCTGCGAGGGCGCGGCGGGCCGAACGGGGCTACCCTGTGACGATCCGACCCGGCACGGGTCGGCCGTCCCGTCGGCGGGGACCCCTCCCGCCCACCACAGTGAGGTACCCATGGCCGGTGGTCTCGCCGCCCTGCTCGACGACATCGCCGTCCTCGCCCGGATGGCCGCGGCCAGTACCGACGACATCGCGGCCGCCTCCGGACGCGCGAGCGTCAAGGCCGCCGGAGTGGTGGTCGACGACACCGCCGTGACCCCGCAGTACGTCCGCGACGTGGAGCCGTCGCGCGAACTGCCCATCATCCGTCGGATCGCCACGGGTTCCCTGGGCAACAAGGCCATCATCATCGTCTTCGCGCTCCTGCTCAGCCAGTTCGTCCCGTGGATCCTCACCCCACTGCTGATGCTCGGTGGTGCGTACCTCTGTTATGAGGGCGCGGAGAAGGTGTGGGAACGCGTCACCGGCCACCACGAGGAGGCCACGCCAGTCGTCGAGAAGGGTCCCGACGCGGAGAAGCGGATGATCCGCGGGGCGGTGACCACCGACTTCATCCTCAGCGCCGAGATCATGATGATCGCGCTCAACGAGGTCGCCGAGGAGCCGTTCTGGACCCGCGCGGCGATCCTGGTGGTGGTGGGGCTGTTCATCACCGCGCTCGTCTACGGCGTGGTGGCGGTGATCGTGAAGATGGACGACATCGGACTCCACCTGGCCGGGAGGGACTCCCCGGGGGTGAAGAGGTTCGGCAGCGGTCTGGTCCGGGCGATGCCGACGGTCCTCGAGGTGATCTCGTTCGTCGGGATGCTCGCGATGCTGTGGGTCGGCGGACACATCCTGCTCGTGGGCCTGGACGAGCTCGGGGCGACCGCCCCGTACCACCTGGTGCACCTGCTCGAGGAGCCGGCCGCGGCGGTGGCAGGCGTCGGGAGCGTGCTCGGGTGGCTGGTCAACACGGTGTGCTCGCTGCTGTTCGGCCTGGTCGTCGGCGCGGTGGTGGTGGCCGTGGCCCACGTCGTCCCCC
>NZ_JAALEC010000611.1:0-2326 GCF_014145205.1 Dietzia sp. DQ11-44 | reverse complement strand
GGGACGAGTCGGGGCCCGCCCCCACCACAGCGGAGGCCGCCGGGACCGGTCACGCGAGGGACTGATGCTCCTCACCGTGGGGCACGGTCGGCTCGCGCGCGACGAGCTCGGTGGGTTGCTCACCGGCGCCGGGGTCGAACTCCTGGTGGACATCCGTCGATTCCCCGGGAGCCGCGCCAACTCGGCCGCCGCACGGGGGGCGGTGCCGGAGCTCGCCCGCGACCTCGGCATCGACTACCGCTGGGAGGAGCAGCTCGGGGGCCGACGCACCCTCACGGCGGAGCAACGGCGCGACTCACCCGACACCTGGTGGCGCGTCGAGGCGTTCCGCGCCTACAGCGCGTGGACCCGCTCCCCCGGGTTCCGCGCGGCACTGGACCGGGTCGTCGGGGACGCCCGCGCCCGTCGCACCGCGGTCATGTGTTCGGAGTCCGTGTGGTGGCGCTGCCACCGCAGGATCGTGGCCGACGTGACGACGACCGTCCACGACCTCCCCGTGGGGCACCTCATGCACAGCGGGTCGATCACCGGGCACAGCCCGAGCGAAGGACTTCGGCTCGACGCCCACGGACAGCCGGTGTGGGACGCCGGCGTCGCCTAGGCTCATGGGCATGGAACCGGCACCCTCCCTCGCCCCCGTCGCCGCACTTCTCGGCACCTGGAGGGGTGAGGGCGCGGGGTCGTATCCCACCATCGAGGACTTCACGTACACCGACGAGGTGGTCTTCTCGGACGTCGGCAAGCCGTTCCTGCACTACGTCCAACGGTCGTGGAGCGCGGACGGCTCCCCCATGCACACGGAGACGGGCTATCTGCGCATCCCGGGGGCCGGGACCGCCGAGCTGATCCTGGCGCAGCCCATGGGACAGACCGAACTCGCCGAGGGCACCGTCGTGGCCGAGGCGGACTCGCTCGTCCTGGAATTCCAGGCCCGGGTGGCCAACAGCGCCACCGCCAAGCAGGTGGACGCCACCAGGCGCCGGTACGAACTCACCGGGGACAGGTTGGTCACCACCTTCGCCATGGCCGCGGTCGGACAGCCGATGACCCATCACCTCCACTCCGATATGCGGCGGGTCTGAGCGCCGTGGCCGAGAAGAAGAACGACGGGCGATCCGCGAACATCAAGGACGAGAAGGTCTACGAGGCGCTGCGCGACGACGGCGCCAGCAAGGAGAAGGCCGCCCGGATCGCCAACGCCTCGGCCGGGCGATCGCGGTCCGAGGTCGGCCACAAGGGTGGCAAGGCCGGCTCGTACGAGGACTGGACCGTCGACGAGCTCCGCGACCGCGCCCGGGAGATCGGCATCGAGGGACGCTCGTCCATGACCAAGGACGAGTTGATCGAGGCGTTGCGGGAGCACTGAGCCGGGACCAGCGGGCCGGGCTCACCGAGCCGGGATCAGCGGGCCGGGATCCAGCGGGCCGCGCGCTCACCCTCGTCGGCGTGTGGCCCGGTGCGTCAGCGCGCCGCGTCCCCCCGCCACACGAGCCGGGACACCCCCAGCCCGTCGAGCTCCCACCGCAGCTGGGACTGCGAGGGGGACTGGACGGGGAGGAACGCGGCCTCACGCATCCGACGATTGGCGGGGGCGTCCTGCGCATACCCCATTCCACCGCAGAGGATGGCCTCGAGTCGCGTGGCGGCGGGAGCGATCTCGGCGCCGTCCAGGCGCAACAGGAGGAGGTCGACGAGAGCGCCCTCTCCCGGCCGCGACGCCAGTCGGTGCAACTCCGAGTGCATGTGCTCGTGGCGGTCCACCAGCGCGGAGTGCTCGTCGGCGGAGAACGCACCGAGGCCGCCGAGCAGTCCCTCGACCTCGGTGAGAGAACGCGCCGCGACACCCGAGCAGAACGCGGCCTGCAGGACGAGGAACTCCGGGCGCACGCCGGTCAGGAAGTCCCCCAGGTCCTCCCCCAGCACCTGCTCGTCGGGGACGACGACGCCGTCGAGCCCGATCATGGTCGAGGCCGTGGCGTTGAGCGCCAGGAGATCCGGGGCGCTGCGCATGTCCACGCCCGGAGTCGACGCCTCGAAGGCCAGGACGAGGCTGCGCCCGTCCCCGGTGTTGGCGGCCAGGACGATCGTGCTGTCCTCGTAGACGTTGGAGGCCCACGCGACCGGGCCGTCGATGCGGTAGCCGCCGTCGACCGGAGTGGCGGTGATCGGGACTCTGCCCAGCCCGACCGCCTGACGCTGGGCAACGGCCATGCCGGTCACACCGGGCCGGTCCCCCGTGGCCACGGCGCGATAGGTCCGCCACGCGGCGTCCGACCGGTCCGCCGCGTGGCGGAGGTAGGCGGCGGTCATGCGCTGCGCCCAGGCG
>NZ_JAALEC010000610.1:0-1245 GCF_014145205.1 Dietzia sp. DQ11-44 | reverse complement strand
GAGCGACTTGGACATGGTGTTGACCGCCGCGCGCGAGGTGGCGTAGTCCACGAGCCCCGGTGACGGGGTGTACGCCTGCACCGAGGACGTGAAGATCACGCTCGATCCGGGCTGCAGGTGGGCGAGCGCCTCCTGCATCATCCAGAACGGCGCCGAGATGTTGACGTTCATCGTCTCGGCCCACTGCTCGGAGGACAGGTCCTCCAGGTGCTCGACGAAGGTCTGCCGGGCGGCGTTGAGCACGAGCACGTCCAGACCGCCGAGCCCCGCGACGGCGTCGCGGACGATCCCGCGCGCGACGGCCTCGTCACCGACGTCGCCGGGGAGCAGGACGCAGGTCCGGCCGGCCGCGCGCACGAGCGCGGCCACGTCGTCGGCGTCGGACTGCTCAGAGGGCAGGTAGCCGATCGCCACGTCGGCGCCCTCGCGTGCGTAGGCGATGGCCACGGCGCGGCCGATCCCGGAGTCTCCGCCGGTGATCAGTGCACGCCGCCCGGTGAGCCGGCCGTGACCCACGTAGGTGTCCTCCCCGTGGTCGGCGGGAGGGTCCATCTCGGAGGCCAACCCCGGAACCGGTTGCTGCTGGACCGGCACCTCGATCTGGTACTTGGTCGTCGGGTCGACGAGTACGGAATGCCCGGGCTGGTCAGAGGACTGAACTGTCGGATCGGTGGTCACGGATGCCTCCCTGGTCGTCTGGACTCCCGACCGTACGCCCCCGGCGACCGGATGCGAGTGGGCGCTCGATCCCCCAGAATGCGGACACGACACACGTCACCCGAACCGAAGGAGTGGGCATGCCCCGTTACCGCGTGATCGACCCCGAGCAGAACGTCATCGATGAGAAGGAGTTCGCCGACGACACCAAGGCCTACGACTGGTTCAAGACGGTCGAGGTCCCCGACGATGCTCTCGGTTACGCCATGGAGGTCGACATGGACGGTAAGTGGACCCGCTTCGAGATCAACGACGGTGGCACCAACACCTCCCCCGCGGCCGACGAGGGCACGGGCGTCGCCTGACCTGACTCAGGGCTGCTCAGGCCACGCAGCCGACCCCGACGGGCCGGCTCCCCACCGCGTCGATGCGGGGGGAGCCGGCCGGTCGTGGTTGTGGCGATCCCCTCGAGGCCGGCCCTCGCGGTCAGCCGGTCGGAGCCGATCGGGCGAACTCGACGACCGAATCGAGGTCGTAGCTTCCGGCGGTGGTCCCGAGCCCCCGGGCCACCTGGGCCGCGACCGCGCA
>NZ_JAALEC010000609.1:0-1433 GCF_014145205.1 Dietzia sp. DQ11-44 | reverse complement strand
TGAGTGACGACGGTGCGTACCGCGTCCCGCCGCGTGGTGGCGGTGACGTAGGACGCGATGATCGCGCCCTGCGAGTGCCCCACGAGGTCGACCTCCGGGGCACCGGTGAGTGCGCGGACGCGGTCGATCTCGGCGGCGAGCTGGGGAGCCGAGGCGCCGGTGAGCGAGTCGAACCCTCCGGTGGAGCCGAGCCCCGGCGGGGCCCCGACCGTCGGCGCCCACACGCAGTAGCCCTCGGCGGCCAGGGCGGCCCCGAAGGTGGCCCACGAGTTGCCGCCGTTGAGCCCGGTGCCGTGGACGAGGATGACCGGCACGGGATGGTGGGCACTCGGCCGGCAGTCATCACGGTTGATCCCGGGCGGATCCGCGAGCCCGTTGGTGAGCTGGTGCGCCGCTCCGTCCCACCAGCGCCACGGGACCTGCGCGGTGGTCGGAGTCGCGTCGGGAGACACCGTGGTCGGAGTCGCCGTGACCGATCCGGGCGCGACGACGACGAGGAGCGTGGCCGCCATGAGTCCCGCGATCCCCGGGGCCACCCGACGTGCGGTCATGAGCCCGGCAGGGCCGGGATCGGACCCAGGTACGGGGCGATCGCCTCGCAGCGCGGCACACGGGGGGTGGCCGGATCGAGCGCGTTCAGCACGAAGTCGGCCGTGCGCGGGTCGGAGGCGATCGCCAGGTGCTCGGCGTGGTTCTGCTCGCAGCCGTCCTGGATCACCACGTTGGTCGTCATCGGTCCGGGCACCAGGCCCGAGGTGTAGGGCGTGACCAACTGGTCGTAGCGGGTCACCGCGTTGAGGTACCGCACCCCGGGGGCGTAGGGCGATCCTCCGCTCCACAACAGCTGGAGTACCTCGGAGCCCGGGGACATCTGGGACAGGGCGGGGATCTGACCCAGCTGGTCCGAGACTCCTGGAAGGTCGTCCAGAGACCTGCGCATACCCCCACCGGAGCCCTCCCACAGCGGGGCGATCGAGGCGACGGTGTTCACCTTGCCCGGGCGCCCGACCTTCGCCACCAGACCCGAGACGATGGTGCCCTGCGAGTGGCCGACCAGGTCCACCTGCCGGGCCCCGGTGGCCGCCAGCACACGGTCGACGAACTCCCCGACCTGCGGCACCGAGACCCCCGCGATGTCGGACAACCCGCCCAGCTCGTTGACCGGCCACGGGGTACCCGGCAGCGCGCCGTAGGTCAGCGTGAACACGCAGTAGCCCTCGTTGTGCAGCAGCGGGCCGAAGGTCGCCCAGTTGGTCACGGCGCCGCCGGAGGTGCCGTGGACCAGGACCACCGGACGCGGCTTGGCGGGCGAGGGCCGACAGTTCCAGTCGTTCGCGCCCGGCAGCGTGGCCCCCGGCTGCGTGATCGCCATGGCGGCGCCGGTGAGGAAGCTGTACGGCACGGGGATCGGGGCCCGGGCGGTCGGGTCCGTG
>NZ_JAALEC010000608.1:0-3379 GCF_014145205.1 Dietzia sp. DQ11-44 | reverse complement strand
CGTGCGTGCAGACGGCCGACGCCCACCGCCGCCGCGGGCTCGCCGAGGTGGTCACCGGCGCGCTCGTCGCGTGGGGGCGGGCGCTGGGTGCCGAGGAATGTCACCTCCACGTGTTCGCGGACAACTCGGCCGGTCGCGGCCTGTGGGCCAAGCTCGGGTTGGCCCCGCATCACTCGATGCGTCACCTCGTCGTCGTCGAGGGTTCGGCTCCACGGTCCGCGCGATCCGACACGGGGTAATAGACTGCTCGCCATGCGCCTGGCCACCTGGAATGTGAACTCGATCAGAGCTCGACGGGACCGGGTCGTGGCCTGGCTGGAACGCTCCAACGTGGACGTCCTGGCCATGCAGGAGACCAAGTGCAAGGACGACCAGTTCCCGCACGAGGCGTTCGAGGAGCTGGGGTACCAGGTCGCCCACCACGGTCTCAGCCAGTGGAACGGCGTGGCCGTGGCCTCCCGGGTGGGGCTCGACGACGTCCGGCTGGGCTTCGACGACATGCCCGGTTTCCACAAGGATCCCGAGGTCACGCAGGACCCGGAGGCGCGCGCCATCTCGGCGGTGTGCGACGGCGTCCGCGTCTACAGCCTCTACGTGCCCAACGGTCGCGAACTGGCGGATCCGCACTACACCTACAAACTCGAGTGGCTGGCCCGGCTCCGCGACCACGCCTCCGCCGAGCTCGCCGCCGACCCGTCCGCGCAGGTGGCGCTGGTGGGTGACTGGAACGTGGCGCCGCACGACGACGACGTGTGGGACATGGAGGTCTTCGACGGCAAGACCCACGTCTCGGAGCCCGAACGCCAGGCCTTCGCCGCCTTCGACGGAGCGGGCTTCCGCGAGGTCACCCGCGAGTACACCCCGGGCCCCGGCGTCTACACCTACTGGGACTACACCCAGCTGCGCTTTCCCAAGAAGCAGGGCATGCGCATCGACTTCCAGCTGCACTCACCGGAGTTGGCCGCTCGGGTGACGGGCGCGTTCATCGATCGCGAGGAGCGCAAGGGCAAGGGCGCCTCCGACCACGCGCCCGTCGTCGTGGACCTCGACTAGCACCGCCACCTCGTCTCAGCATCAGGAGCCCCCACCGATGTCCACGTTCCAACTCCGCCACTACATCGACCGGCTGCGCGCCGAGGGCTTCACCGTCCGCGACGACCACGGTGAGGACCCCGACCTCATCGACATCAACGGCAGGGCCGTGGACACGTGGCGGGAGAACTACCCGTACGACCACCGGCTGGACCGCAACCAGTACGAGGTGGAGAAGTACCTGCTGCAGATCGAGCTGCTCAAGTTCCAGAACTGGCAGGCCGAGTCGGGTCACCGGCACGTGATCGTGTTCGAGGGCCGGGACGCCGCCGGCAAGGGCGGGACGATCAAGCGGTTCACCGAGTACATCAACGTGCGCCAGGCCCGCGTGGTGGCGCTGATCAAGCCCACCGAGACCGAGCTGTACCAGTGGTACTTCCAGCGCTACATCAGTCATCTGCCCACCCGCGGCGAGCTCGTGATGTTCGACAGGTCCTGGTACAACCGGGCCGGCGTCGAGCGGGTGATGGGGTTCTGCACCGACGCCCAGTACTCCACGTTCATGGAGCAGGCGCCCATGTTCGAGAAGATGCTCGTGGATTCCGGCATCGGGCTGACCAAGTTCTGGTTCTCGGTCACCCGGGAGGAGCAGAAGACCCGGTTCGCGATCCGACAGTTGGACCCGGTGCGGCGGTGGAAGCTCTCCCCGATGGACCTGGAGTCCCTGGACAAGTGGGACAAGTACACCGCCGCCAAGGAGGAGATGTTCCGGCGCACCGACACCGACTGGGCGCCCTGGATCACCATCAAGTCCAACGACAAGAAGCGGGCGCGCATCAACGCGATGCGCCACTTCCTCAACCAGTTCGACTACCCGGAGAAGGACCCGCAGGTCGTTTTCGAGCCCGACCCGAAGATCGTCCGGCGCGGCAAGGTCGCCGTCGGGGACTGACTGAGCCTGCGAAGGAAGACCCCGCGCACAGGCCCCGTCGGGGACTGACTGAGCGTGCGAAGGAAGGCCCCGCGCACAGGCCCCGTCGGGGAATGTCCGCGCGGCGCCGCGCATTGCACTGGGTATGAGCCACACGAATGATCCGACCGTCATCACTCGCCTGCTCTCGGATCGCGGGCGGTGGGCCGTGGTGGGCCTGTCCTCGAATGCCGGACGCACCGCGTACGGGATCGCCGCCTACGTCCGGGACCTGGGCCACGAGATCGTCCCGGTCCATCCGAAGGCCGAGACGGTCCACGGGCAGCAGGGATACCCGGACCTGGCGTCGGTGCCCGGGGAGATCGACGTCGTGAACGTGTTCGTCAACTCGCACCTCGCGGGCGGAGTCGTCGACGAGGCCATCGCCCGGGGGGCGAAGGCCGTCTGGCTGCAGCAGGGAGTGATCGACGAGGGCGCCGCCCGGCGGGCCGCGGAGGCCGGTCTGGACGTGGTGATGGACACGTGCCCGGCCATCGAGGCACCGCGGCTGGGATTGATCTAAAGGCGCGGTCGAGTCCGCACGCCGGGGATCAGTACCCGACGGAGGCCAGCCCCACCATGGCGATGATGAAGACGAAGTAGAGGACCACGAGTCCCCCGAAGATGGCCAGCGAGATGAGGCCCAGCTTCTTGGCGGAGGCGCTCGCGGCCTCGGCCTCGGCGTGGTGGCCGGCCGCCCACAGCGGGTAGACGTCCGCGGCGCGGGTCATCGCGACGAACGACAGCGGCCAGAAGAACAACAGCGAGGCCACCGCCCACCCGATGTTCGACGGCGGGCCGGGTCGGGTGGCCCCGGGGGAGCCGGTGAACGCCCCGGTGCCCTGACCCCCGTAGCCGGGGTTCTGGCCGTACGAGGGTGCGCTCTGACCGTAGGACGAGTCCTGCCAGTAGCCGGACTCCTGTCCGTGGGACTGGCCCGCCCCGAACGGGGAGTCGGAGGGGGAACCGGGGTAGCTCGGGTTCGTCATGACCGAATCGTATCCCCGGAGTGAGGTCGGCCGAAACACCCTCCTACCGAACGGACGGCCCCCATCCGACCGGTGCCGCGCGTGCCGCCGTCAGGTCGGATGCCTGCGGAACGCCCGCGCGATCCCCGTCGACTGCCGCCCGGACAGAGTCGCGAACGGCGCGGTCTCGATGCGACGCCGGCCGCCCGAGCCCACCGTTCTCCACGTGGCGATCACCCTGCTCCGGTGCACCACCGTCCGCCGGAACACACCGTTGTTGCCGGGAACGATCAATCCGGCGTGGTCCGGGTCCACCGCGTGGGACCGGTCGCCGTAGCCGAGCAGGTATTCGTCGAATCCCGGGAGCAGGAGCACTGAGTCCGCGGACCGACCCGCAGCGGCCAGCCGA
>NZ_JAALEC010000607.1:0-1691 GCF_014145205.1 Dietzia sp. DQ11-44 | reverse complement strand
GCGCGATGGCCACCCTGCGCCGTTGGCCGCCACTGAGCTGGTCCGGTCGGCGCCGCAGCCAACCCTCGTCGACGGGCAGGCCCAGTTCCCGCGCGTAGTGGATGCCCAGCCCCGGGCGGGCCGCGATCTCCTCGGTGAGCTGACCGATGCGGCGCCACGGGGTCAGGGCCACGCCCGGATCCTGGTCGACGACGCAGCTGCGACGACGCAGCAGCCGCAGCTGCCAGGCGCTCGCCCCCAGTGCGTCCACACCGTCGACGGTGACCGCTCCGGAGGCCACACACAGTCCGGGGGAGAGGTCGCCGAGCAGCGCGCGGGCGAGGGTCGACTTCCCGGCCCCGGACGGTCCCACCAGCACGAGGCGTTCGCCGCGTTCGAGGTCCAGGCGCGGAACCTCCAGACGCGGTACGCCGGTCCGGTCCCGGATGGCCAGGTCACGTACGGAGAGGGCGGAGGCGGTCACCATCAGATCGCCCCGTGCCCTTCCCGATCGGCCAGAAGTGCCGTCGGTACCGTCAGGAGCGCGATCCCCAGTGCGGGCACGATCACGGACCACGGGTTGAGGGTCACCCCGGCGATCGAATCCCGGACGGTCGACGCCCAGTCGTCGCCGCCCCCTCCCAACCCGCCGCCGAGGAACGCCAGCGTGCTCACCAGGTAGACGGCGCTGGTGAAGCGCACGGACAGCTCGGTGAGCAGCGGGCGGGACAGGCCCGGGACGACCTCCCGCACCGTGACGTCCAGGCGTGACCGGCCCTCCGCTCGGGCGACCTCCACGAACCCGGACCCCAGGAGCGGGGCGCTCGCGGCTTCGAGATAGCGGGAGCTCACAGGGATGAACAGCACTGTCGTCACCGCCCCCACGACCACGACGGAGCCGTTCCCGGCGGTGGCGACGACCAGGATGATGAGCACCGGGGGGAGGGTGACCAGCACGTCGGTCGCGAATCGAACGACCGGTCGCAGTGGGGGGATCCAGGCGAGCGTGAGGCCGATGACGGCTCCGGTCGCGGTCGACAGGAAGGCCGCCGTCACGGAGATCGCGACGAGCGGCAGGTTGCCGTGAAAGGCCCGCGCCAGGACGTCCCGTCCCAGCCGGTCTGTCCCCCACGCGGCGTTGTCCTGGGTGAACGCTCCGCCGGTCACGGCGTCCGGGGCGGGCAGGCCGAGAACGGGGGCCACGACGGGGCCGAACAGCGCGAGCGCGAGGCCCGTCGTGAGCATCCCGACGAGGAGCGTGCGGACGAGATGCTCGTGGGTCACCGGAGCCACCGCCGGGGTCCCGACCCGGTGACCAGATCGGCGACGAGCAGCGAGGTCGTGGTGACGGCGGCGGCCACGGTGACCAGGGTGGCGACCGGAACGGTGTCGCGGTTGGCGATGAGGGTGACGAGCAGGCTCCCGGCGCCCGCGTAACCGAACGCCACCTCGACGACGAGCGCCGCACCGATGAGGCCGGGCACGGCCAGCGCGCAGAGCTGGACGATCGGCCCCGTCGCCCCGGGGAGCAGGTGTCGGACGAGGACGGCCAGCGGCGGGATGCCCGCGAGTCGAGCGGCCCGGACATGTGGTCGCGCGGCTTCGGCGGCCACGACGGCCCGGACCGTTCTCTGCAGCCATGCGCCGACGACGAGCCCGGCGGTGACCGCCGGGAGCACGAGGATCCCCGGGCGGTCGAGTGGGCTGCCACC
>NZ_JAALEC010000606.1:0-4890 GCF_014145205.1 Dietzia sp. DQ11-44 | reverse complement strand
CGGGACCAGTGAGACCGGCGGGAGCAGACCGAGTTGGATGGACAAGATCGTCACGAGGATCACCGCCAGGACGAACTCGGGGGTCGCGAGCACCACGGCGGCGGTGAGCGAGGCCGTCCGGTCCGTGCGGGACCCGGCGCGGGCTCCTGTGAGTACTCCGCCACCGAGTCCGGCCACCACGGCCACGGGGATCGCCGCGAGCATCAGGAGACCGGTCCGCGCCAGTGGCTCGCGGATCTGGTCGACGACGGGGATGCCCGAGGCGGAGAGGCCGGGGTCACCCCTGGCCATCCCACCCAGCCACTCGACGAACCTCTCGGCGACAGGGATGTCGAGACCGAGTTCGGCGCGTCGGCGGGTGAGCCAGGACGCGTCGGTGGTGACGAACGAGGCCGTCGCGGCGTCCCCGGGGAGCGTGTCGACCAACCAGAAGGCCAGCACGACGGTGACCGCGAAGGTGAGGAGCGTCTGGGCGATCCTCACCCCGGCGCGTCTGGGCGTCATCAGTCGGCGCGGGACCCGAAGAACGGCGCGGACTGGCTCGAGGGGACGTCACCGGCGGCATCGGTGGTCGCGTTGAGAAACGGCTGGTACCCCCAGATGAGCTGGCCACCCTGTTCGGACACCTCCACGGCGAGCCGGGAGACCGCCGCCTGGCGTTCGGCGTCGTCGGTGATCGCCGCAGCGTCGGCCAGACGCCGGTCCCAGGCCGCATCGGCACCGAATCCGTCGAGGTTGAAGCCGCCTGCCGAACCCGTGGTGAACGGCAGCGCCGTGGCAGTCGAGCGGTTGACCCAGTAGATGGAGAACAGCGGCAGCTTCATCAGGCCCGGGATGTCGGCGAAGTAGGCCGCCGGGTCCCGGCGGTCGAGAGTGAGGGTGAGTCCGGCCTCGCGGGCCTGGGTGACCAGGAGCTCGGCGGCGTCGTCGAGGCCGGGGACCACGTCAGAGGTCACCAGGGTCAGCTCCTCGACCCCTGCCTCCTCGAGGATGGTCCGCGCCCGGGCCACGTCCCGGGTGACCTCGGCAAGGTCGTCGGGGTAGCCGCTGATGCCCTTGCCCAGGACGTCCTCGCCCACGACAGCGCCTTGGCCGAGGACAGTGCTGACGAGGCTTTCCCGGTCGACCAGCAGCTTGAACGCCGTCCGGACCCGCTCGTCGTCGAACGGCGCGACGCGGGTGTTGAGGATGAGGCCCAGCGCCTTGGAGTCCGCCGGGCCACCCTCGGTGATCCGGGCCGAATCGGTCACCGTGCGCGCGGCGGTGACCGGGAGGTCGTTGGCGTAGTCGACGTCGCCGGAGACCACAGCGCGGGCTCGAGCATCGGGGTCCGGGATCGACCGCACCTCGAGTCGGTCGATGCCGACGCCCGGGTGATGGTCATTGGGCGTGAAGACCCATCCGTCCTCGGCCGATCCGGAGTCGAGGACGAACGGACCCGATCCGATACCGGCTCCGGGGTCGCCGCCCTTGAACACGGCGCTCTGGGGGGCAAGGACCGCCTCGACGAAGTCGGCCCGCGGAGCGCTGAGGTGCAGCTCGAGCGTGTGCTCGTCGACCGCGCGGGATGCCTCGGTGTCGAGCGGGGCGAGGAAGGACCCGGCCATCGGGGAGGCGGCCGTGTAGACCAGCGAGGCGAGGGCGTCCTCGGCGGTCACCGACGAGCCGTCCGAGAAGGTGGCGTCGGGCCGGAGGCGGACCGTCCACACATCGGCCGAGTCGTTCGAGGTGATCGACTCGGCCAGTTGCGGTACCGGCTCGTTGTCGAGGAGGACGACCAGAGAGTCGTATACCGCGAAGATGCCGACCCACGCTCCCGGAGAGGTCGCGGCGGCGGGGTCGAGCGTGTCCCCCGGGGGGACCATCGCGGCCACCCGGACGGTGCGCCCCGCTCCGGTGGAACCCGAACCGGCACCGGTGCCGTCTCCACTTCCGTCCTCGGTGGCGCAGGCGCCCAGGGTGAGTCCGGCGCCGGTGACGGCACCGGTGACGGCACCGGTGACGGAGGAAACCGCGGCGATCCATGAGCGTGGTGGTCCTTAGGTGAGTGGGTGGAGATGGGGGTGGGGTGGGGACGCGTCAGCCGAGACCGGCCTGGACGCGGAAGAGGTCCTGGTCGATCCACAGCGCCGCGGCCTGCCCGGCGGCGACGGCGCGGGCCACGAAGGCGAGCGGGACGGGATCGTCGCGACGGCGGGCGCAGTCGCCGGCCGCGAACACGCGCGGGTCGGACGTGCGCTGTTGCCAGTCCACCAGGATGGGAGCGCCCTCCGTCTCGACATCGAGCCCGAGAACGGAGTGGCGTGGCTGCTCGCGAGGCGTGTGGAACACCGCTCCGAATGTGAGCTCCTCGCCACCGGCCGAGACAGTGAGGGCGCCGTCGGTCCCGGCGACCCCGGTGACGGGACGGTGATCGACGCCGACGCCGTTGCGCGAGAGGATCCCGTGGATCTCGTCGGGGACCGGATGGCCGTTGGTGAGCAGGGTGACATCGCGGGAGAAGTGGGTGGCGAGATAGACCGCCTGCAACCCCGGTTGGGCGGGGTTCTCCGGGGCGTCGGTGAGGACGGCGAGCCGCCGCCCGTCGACCTCGTGGCCGTGGCAGAACGGGCAGTGGAAGACCCCTTGTCCGAAGCGCTCCGCCACACCGGGGATACCGCTCACGTCGTCGCGGACTCCGGCGGTGACCAGGAGTCGCTCGGCCAGGAAGGCTCCACCGTCCGACGTTGAGAGTCGGATCGGCGTGTCGGAGTCGGCCACCTCGAGGTCCGTCACGGTGGAGTGCACGATCTCGACGTTCGGATGGGCGGCGACCTCTTCCATCCCCACGCTCCGTAACTGCTCGGGAGGCCGGCCGTCGAGACCGAGGTACATGTGCATCTCGGTCGCGGGCGCGTTGCGCGGCTGGCCGGAGTCGACCAGCACGACGCGTCGCTTCTGTCGTCCCAGGACGAGGGTTGCGGTGAGGCAGGCCGGTCCGGCACCGATCACGGCGACCTCGACGGCCGTGGGGGTGGGTGATGGCATCGGGGCTCCAAGTTGTGTGACGACGGCGGGTGGTTCGGCCCCTTGAGTGGGAGGAGATCCGCAACCTCGATGACTCTATTGATAATGAGTCTCATTATCAATAGAGTCATCGGTGTTGCGCGTTGTCGGAATCGGACGGCGTCTTGCCGCGAGTGTCGAGAGGTGAGGTCATGTCGCATGAGCCCCAACTCATCGGAGCGATTGGCGATTCGTCCTCACCGCGGAACCTCTCGCCCCGACCGGGTAGCGAACCCGGAACCGCTACATGACTAGTGAGCCGCAGTGAGTGCCTCGGGATTCGACTATCGGGCCGTGCCGCGAGTGGTGCGCCCCCACCTCGGCGGGTCCCGTCGCCTGCTCGTGGCCGCGGTGGCGCTCGCCGTGGTCTCGGCCTTCGCGGAGCTCGCGGTGCCCTACGCCGTCTACCGACTGCTCGTGCACCTGGTGGTGGGCGACGGGGGGCTGGCGGCTGCGCAGGCGGTCGCTCTCGCGGCTGCGGGCGTCGTCGTCACCTACGTCACCTTCGGCGCGGCCACAGCACTGGCGCACCGGGCCGCCTTCGACGTGATCGCTCGGATCCGCATCGCCCTCGGAGAAGCATGGTCCGGGGCGGATCTGTCCGACCTGTCGGACGGGCACACGGCCTCCGCCCGCTCAGCCGCGGGGGAGGAGGTCGAGCGGCTCGAGGGAATCCTCGCGCACGGTGTGCCGGAGTTCGCGGCCAGTGTGACGGTGTGGCTCGTCATGACGGTGTGGCTTCTGGGTGAGGACTGGCGGTTGGCGCTGGCGTGCGCCGCGGTGGCCCCGCTGGCCTTCTGGACGATGCGGCGGGCGATGCGGTCCAACGCCCACCGGATGGGCGAGTTCGTCGTGGCGAACGCGGCGATGGGACGGGCGATGATGGACCAGCTCACGGCGCTCGCGGAGAGCAGGGTCTTCGGTGCCCGGACGCCCGGGTCCACGGCCGTGTCCGCGATCCGACACACCGCGAGCCTCCAGTCCGCGTGGGGCGCGGCGTTCCTGCGGTGGGGCGCCTGGTTCTCTCCCCTGGTCACCGCCACACCGGCGGTCGTCGCGGTGCTCGGGGCCTGGTTGCTCGCCGCCGGCCGGCTGGATGTGGACACGTTCCTGCTGTTCATCGTCCTGGCCCCGGCCTACACCGTTCCGCTCGTCACGCTCTTCTACCGGATGCACTCCCTTCCCCTGGCGGCGGCGAGTGCCCGTGCGGTCGAGGAGCAGCTCGACCTGGCCCCGGTGGACCTGACCACTGTGACCGGCCGGGAGCCGCGGGATCGCGCTGTCGTGGTCGACGGCGTCGACTTCGGACACCGGGGGCGGGCGAGCACTCTCCGACAGGTCTCGTTCCGGGTCCCGGAGAGCGCGACCGTCGCCCTGGTGGGGGAGTCCGGATCGGGCAAGACGACCCTGCTCGAGCTGATCGCCGGGGTGAGGACGCCGCCCGTCGGAGAGGTGACGCTCGGGGGCGTGCCCACCGCGGAGCTCCTCACCGCACCCGGTCGACGCCGGGTGAGCCTGGCCGCCCAGAATCCCCTGCTGTTCGCCGGCTCGATCGCGGAGAACCTCCGGACGGGGGCGCCCGACGCCCCCGACGGGCTCCTGCTCGACGCGCTGGACGCCGTCGGACTCCGTGACGAGTTGGGGGACTCGGCCCTCGATCGGCGTCTGGGGGAGGCGGGAGCTGGCCTGTCCGGGGGGCAGCGGCAGCGCCTCGCGCTCGCGCGGGCCCTCGTCGTCGACGCCTGGGTCGTGCTGATGGACGAGCCGACAGCCTCGGTCGACCCGCTCACCGAGGACGAGCTGTGGGAGTCGATCTCCCGGTGGTGCCGGGGGAAGACGCTGGTG
>NZ_JAALEC010000061.1:0-10283 GCF_014145205.1 Dietzia sp. DQ11-44 | reverse complement strand
CCGTCCCGCACGGGTGTACCCCAACGAACCACGCCAAGTCGGTTCGCGGTCTGCCTATGCAAGTGGGTACGACTTAAGCGGCGCTCGTCTCATTCGTTGCCGTCGCCTCAAGGTCCGATGCCGAGTCAGTAGCCAAGTCGAAAGTCGCCCTTGGTCGCGCAAACTGGCAAGGTCGCGGAAAGCGGATCTGCCGCCGGCGGAGCTCGACGGGTCAATCGAGTCTCGCAACAAGCCGTGCAAGATGACACTCATCAACCGAGACAAATCCGGGCAAGGAACCACCACGTGCCACTAACACAGCAGCAGCTCGAAACCAGCCTCTGGAGTGCCGCCAACGCGCTCCGCGGCCCTGTCGACCCTGCCGACTTCAAGAACTACGTCTTCCCGGTCCTGTTCTGGAAGTGGCTCTCTGACACCCACGACTACAACCATGAACTGGCTGTGGAGGAGTGGGGCGCTGATCTCACCGATGAAATCGAGGCAGACTTCCAGCCGTTCGTCATCCCGCCGGGCGAACACTGGAACGTGGTCGCGCGCAGCACGCAGGCCCGCAAAGGATTACGTGTGCGCAAGGCGATGGACACTATCGCCCAGGCCAACGCGGACACGCTGCGAGGCGTGTTCGGTGACGCAGCATTCGCCAACGAGGATCGTGTTCCTCGCCCGGCGCTGGATGCGCTGCTCAACGCCTTCGACAAGCTGACATTGAACCCGAAGCAGGTGACCGGTGACATGCTCGGCGCGGCGTACGAGTACCTGCTGGAGAAGTTCGCCGACTCCTCCGGTCAGAAGGCGGGCGAGTTCTTCACCCCGCGCTCGGTGGTGCACATGTTGGTCGACATCCTCGACCCGCAGCCCGGTGAGTCGGTGTACGACCCGGCATGCGGCTCGGGGGGCATGCTCGTGGAGACCGTTCATGCAATCTCGGCGAAGGGTGGCGACCCGCGTGCGGTTCACCTGCACGGCCAGGAGGTGAACCTCACGACTAGCGCCATCGCCCGGATGAACCTTTTCCTCCACGGGATCGAGGACCACGACATTGTGCGGGGCGACACTCTGCGCAACCCCGCGCACCGCACTGCGGCGGGCAAGCTCCAGACCTTCGACAAGGTCATTGCTAATCCCCCATTCTCGCTGAGTCCCTGGGGAGAAGAGACCTGGTCAGCAGACAAGTTTGGGCGCGCCTTCTGCGGTGTCCCACCGGCCAGCAATGGCGATTACGCCTGGGTTCAGCACATGATCACCACCCTCAGCCCCACGGGCCGGGCGGCCATCGTCCTGCCCCACGGCGTGTTGTTCCGCGGCGGCAAAGAGGCCGCTATCCGCAAGTGCATCCTCAACAACGACCAGATCGAGGCCGTCATCGGTCTGGCACCCAATCTCTTCTACGCCACGCCCATCCCGGTGTGCGTGCTGGTGCTGCGCAAGTCCAAGCCCGACGAGCGCAAGCGCAAAGTCATGTTCATCGACGCCGCCAAACGCTTCCAGCCGGGCAGGAACCGCAACGACCTCAATGAGGACGATGTCGCCGCAATCCACGCCGCCTACCACGAGGGCAACGACATTGACGGCGAGGACGGTCTGTCCCTGCGCGTCGTCGATCTCGACGAGATCAAATCCAACGACTACGACCTCAACATCGGTCGTTATGTCTCTACTGCCGTGGCCGTGGACGAGGCGACGGTCGAGGAATCTCTCGCCGCCTGGAATACCGCTCGCGCCGAGCGGGAGCAGGCCGAGGCCGCACTCCTAGAGCGGATTGTCGAAGCCGGATTCCTAGGTGATAACAATGCGTGAGGGATGGGAAGTGACTATTCTCGGAGAGATCGTCGAAATTGCCGGGGGCTCAGCAATTCCGCCCAACAACGAGGCGTATGTCGGCCTGGAACACTTCGATCCCGGAGAACGATGGGTTAAGCGTTTCGGAAGTACGTCCCAGGTGACGAGCGCGTCTACCCCGTTTAGGCCCGGAGACATCCTTTTCTCGAAACTGAGGCCGTACTTGAATAAGGTCTCAATGGTTGATCAGCGCGGGTGGTGTTCCAACGAGGCACTCGTATATCGCGCCATCCCGGAAAAGGTCTCCCAGGGGTACCTGTTCAACATCCTCCGCAGCCAGCAAGCCATCGCGTTCGCCACCCAATCCAGTGCAGGCACGCGGATGCCGCGCACCTCGTCGAAGAAGATGGACAGCTATCCAGTTGGCCTCCCGCCCCTCCGCGAGCAGAAGCGCATCGTTGACCTCATGGACTCGGTTGACGCCGCGATCAGTGCCGCCCAGGCCGAAGTGGATACGGCGGTAGCGCTGGAAACGCGGATCAACTTGGAGGTGTTCCGGCCACTACTTGACGGCGCAACCGCCCAGGTGTCGACGCGAACTGACATGAAACTTGGTCGACAGAAGGGCGGTGCTGCGGCAACGGATGTACCGAAGTACGCGACGGTGAAGTCGGGGAGCATCACCAGCACTCACTTAGTCAAC
Source organism: Dietzia sp. DQ11-44 (assembly GCF_014145205.1). Lineage (NCBI taxonomy): Bacteria > Bacillati > Actinomycetota > Actinomycetes > Mycobacteriales > Dietziaceae > Dietzia > Dietzia sp. DQ11-44. The sequence continues at coordinate 7,801 of NZ_JAALEC010000061.1, read as the reverse complement.
CCGGCGAGCTTCGACGAAATGCCAATTCCCGAAGCTTGGATCGCCTCCCATGGGCTGCGTCCCGGTGATGTCGTACTTGCGGAGGGAGGGACTGTTGGCGAGTCCGCTGTATGGCCCGACCACTTGGTCGGAGACTACGGCTATGACAAACACGTGATCCGCATTCGACCGTTAGAAGGGAAATCCACCACCAACTTCATCGCGCACTGGTGCCGATTCATGAAGGCGAGCGGGACTTTCGATGCGACAGCAACTGGTAAGACAATCAGCGCTCTCGGTTTCGGACGTGCCGCAAAGCTCCCCTTTCCGGATCTCTCTGTGACTGAGCAGGAGGATGTAGTCAGACCTCTGGTGGCTGCCGATTCTGCCGTCTCTACGTCTCAGTCCGCTCTCGACCGTCTCCGCGATCTGCGTTCGTCGATGCTGTCTGTTCTTCTTTCTGGTGAGCATGAGATCCCCGAGACTTACGATCAGTTCTTAGGCCTACCGGAGAGGGCACAGGCAGGGTGAGCGTGTTTAGCGAGGCGAAGACGGTCCAGGATTGGTTGGTCACGAAGCTGGCCGGTCAGGGGTGGACGGAGGTCGATGCTAACGCGCTCGACCGGGACGTGACGGATGTGTTCATTGAGTCCGAGGTCGTCGCCGCGCTGATTCGTCTGAATTCGGAGATCGCTGCCGATGAGCTGCTGGTCGATGAGGTGGTGCCGCAGCTCCGGATTGCGGCGATGGCCGATGACCTGCTGACGGCGAACGAGCGGATGACCTCGTGGCTGAAGGGCCACAAGACGATCCGGTACACCGGTACCGACCGCTACTCAGGCGTAAGTCTGGTCGACTTCGAGGACCTAGATAGCAACACGTACTGGGTGTCTCGCGAGGTCACCTATGGCCCGGTCGGCAACAAGCACCGGTTCGACGTGGTGCTGTGGGTCAATGGCTTCCCGCTCGTGGTGATCGAGACCAAGACCCCGGTGAAGGCATCGGTGTCGTGGCTCAACGGGGCCATGGACATCGCCAACACCTACGTCCCGCGGGTTCCCGAGTTCTTCTCACCGAACCTGATGCTCGCCGCGACCGAGGGCAAGGAGTTCCACTACGGGGCGATCCTGTCAGAGCCTTCCGGCTGGCAGATGTGGGGCAGCACCGAAGACCCGTACGACCTGGACGGCATGGCCCGCGTGGTGCGCACTGTCGAGCTGCTGCTCACCCCGCCGATGATCACCGAACTGCTGGGTAGTTTCACCTACTTCCATTCCGACGAGTCGGCGCGATTCAAGATCCTGCCCCGCTACCCGCAGGTCGAGGCCGCGAGAGCGATCTACCGCAAGGTCAAGACCGGCGGAACCAAGGGACTGATCTGGCACTTCCAGGGCACCGGCAAGACCCTGCTCATGGCGTTCGCCGCGAACCTGATCCTGGAAGACCACGAGATCGGTGATCCCACGATCCTCATCGTCCTGGACCGCATTGACCTGGTGGGACAGACCATGCGCCAGTTCCAGGGTCTCGGGGCACCGAACCTGATGGAAGCCACGACCCGGACAGAGTTGCACGAAGCGCTGACGACGGAGCGGACCGGCGTCATCGTCACCACGATCTTCCGCTTCACCGAGGGCCACGGTGCGCTCACGCAGCGCGACAACGTGATCGTGCTCGTCGACGAAGCCCACCGGACGCAGGAGGGCGATCTCGGCGGGTACATGCGCGAGGCGCTACCGAACGCCCGGTTCTTCGGCCTGACCGGAACCCCGATCTCCGACAAGGACCGCAATACCTTCGAGCTGTTCGGCGACCCCCAGGATCCCGGCCACGCACTGAGCGAATACTCGATGGAGCGCTCCATCCACGACGGGGCATCCGTCCCGGTTCACGTCGAGCCACGCCTGGTGAACTGGCACCTGGACACCGAGACCATGGACGCCGAGTTCGATGCCCTGGTTGAGGCCGAGGGGCTCAGTGAGGACGAGCGGGACAAGCTGGTTCGCCGCGCTGGTCAGGCTCGGACCATCGTGCGCAATCCTGACCGCATTGCAGCGGTGTGCGCCGACATTCTGGAGCACTTCGCGTCCAAGGTCGCACCGCTGGGGCTCAAGGCTCAAGTCGTGGCCTTCGACCGTGAACTGGTAGTCGCCTACGAGGCGGAGCTGAACCGGCTCATCGCCGCCAACCCGGACTATGACTTCACGACCAAGGTCGTGATGACCACCGGGTCCAAGGACGATCCTGCCGAGTGGAAAAGCACCTACGGCATGTCCCGCCCAGAACTGGATCAGGCGGTCAAGGAATTCAAGACCGCCGAGACCGGCCCGCACCTGCTTATCGTCACGGCCAAGCTGTTAACTGGGTTCGACGCCCCCATCGAGGGCGCGATGTACCTAGACAAGCCTCTTAGCCGGCACACGCTGTTCCAGGCGATTACCCGCACCAACCGTCGGTACAAGTCCCCGGTCACCGGCCACGACAAGCGGTACGGCCTCATCGTCGACTACATCGGCCTGGGATCGGCCATCGCGGTGGCACTGCGCAAAGCGGACCCGGAAGGCCCAGGTACGCGCCCGGTGGACATCGACGGACTCATCACCGAGTTCTCGGGCCGCAAGGCCGCGGCCCTGGCGCGGTTCGCCGGCATCGAACGCGATGGCAGCTACGAGTCCCTGTTCGAGGCTCGCCAAGTGCTGACCAAGGACGAGGGTGAGCTAGACGAGTTCGCTCGCCAGTTCATCGGCCTGCAAGCCATCTGGGAAGTCATCTCTCCGCACGAAGATCTGGAACCACACGAGAGCGACTATCTCTGGCTCGCCGGGATCTACGAGACGACCAGGCCAACCAGTACCTCTGACGCGCTGCTATGGGCCAGGCTCGGTGCTAAGACTCAGGCCATCGTGCATCGCAACATGCGGGACGTGACGGTTAAAGGTCAGCCCGAGCAGGTTGTCATCGACGCGGAATCCATCGACGTACTGAGGACCCTGTTCGACGGCACCGAGGACGAGATCGACCCGACACGAGACATCAACACCGACCCCATCACCGTCGAGGAAGTCTTCGACACCATCTCCCGCCGCATCAAGCGCCGGCTGGAGACCACCGGTGCCGCGCTCTACAAAGATCTCTCTGAACAGCTCGAACGCCTCCACAAGCAGGCGGTCAACTCTGCAGAGGACAGCCTGCTGTTCCTCAAGCAGGCGCTGGAGGTAGCGCAACGGGCGACCAAAATCGACCGACTCGTCGATGAGGGCAAGATCGACGAAGCCGAGCGCATCCTCGATCCGAATATCGGAGCGCTCACCCAGATAGTCGAGGAGTGCAAGCCCGAAGGCGCCAGCGTCGTGATCGAGGATGTCGTCACCGAGATCGACCGGATCGTCCGTGACTCTGCCTACTCAGGGTGGGCGACGGACCAGGCCGGTGACCGCGAAGTGCGAAAGCAACTGCGGCTGGCCCTCAAAAAGTTCGGCCTTCCGCCCTCCGGTGAACTCTTCGACCGGGCTTACGCCTACGTGCGCGAGAACTATTAATGAGCTTCCCCTGCGGCACGCTGGAAGGCGATAACGCATCCGGCTGGGGCCAAGGCCCTGATCACGGTCGCGACGCTGCACGAGGCAATCTAGACGCCATTGACGGCATATCCCCTGCTCACGACCACTATGGCAACACGCCGCAGTTTGCCAGAAGTGGCATACGGTCGCTATCTTTAGTTCATCAACACCGGTCCCCTCTGTCAGGCACCGACTTAACGGTCACAGCCTGTCATGGGCCGGTTTTCTTTTTCGGAGCATGTTAGTGGCGTACGAGAAGCCCCATAAAAACCTCAACGAGCAAGTCGCCATCATGCAGGACCGGGGAATGGACACCGGCGAGCTTAAAGATGCGGTCGCATACCTCAAGAGGATCGGCTACTACCGGCTCAGCGCATACAGTTACCCCCTGCGACAGTGGACGGGCCACGGAGCTGATGCGAAACGGGCCGAGACGTTCATAGAAGGTACGACCCTTGACCAGGTCGTAAAACTCCACGACTTTGACCGAAAAATCCGAACTCTCCTACTGGACGGCCTCGGCCAGGTAGAAGTCGGGATGCGATACGCGATCTCCTACACCCTGGGGAAACGCGATCCCTATGGCCATCTCAGTATTGATCACTTGGATCGTCACCAGTGCAACGACCCGCAGCACCGAAATGACCCCTCCACGACTCGCCTAGAACACTGGCAGGCGAGGTTCGACAGGCGAATAAGCGAATCCAGGAATGAAGACTTCGTACGCCACTTCAATGAAAAGTACGCGGGTGAGATGCCCATCTGGGTCGCCGCAGAAGTGCTCGACTTCGGCGGCCTCGTCAGCCTCCACGGGCTCTTGAAAACTGAGGACAAGCGAGACGTCGCACGCTCAATGGGGTTCGAGGGTGCCAATACCGGGCACCTCCACAACCACTTCGTACAGCTCAACGTTCTGCGCAATCACTGCGCACATCAGTCCCGGATCTGGAACCGACAGATCGTTTATCGTTCACCCGTATCGAAACTCGGAAAAGTCCCCGACAGCCTGAAGCATCTGAGCAGTATCCCCGCCGACAATTCGAACAAGCTCTACACACCCGCTGCGGTAACCGCGCACATCACCGAGCACCTAGACCCGAAATGCAACTGGCGACGCACGTTCGCCACACAGATCAAGAAAATGCCCCAGTTCTCGGATCGGATCAACTACGCAACCATGGGGTTCCCCGAGGGATGGGCCGCGGAAGCGCTCTGGAGCTAAACGTGTCCTGCGCAACCTGGCAGGCAAGCGCACCCCCCTGACCATCAGTTGTTCGGCGGACCGCCCCGACGAGCCGAGTGCCGATAATGTGTGTTCCGACGTAGTTGCTGGCCAGAGCGGTCACTCGCGGTGGTGGTGATCGCTGACGGTTCGTCCCGCGCGGTAGCGAGGTTTACCGTCGGCTCCGTGGCGGTAGCGGCGTGGGTTGCGGCCTGTGTTTCGGAGGTCATGCAGCAGCTCGACAGCGCGGTCCTCCCCCAGCTCGGTGATGGCGACTCGGTAGGCGCCCTGCTTGGTGGGGTCGATGTCCGGGAGGCTGGCGACGACGCGGTGCCAGCGTAGGAGCTCGAGGAAGCGCCGCTCCCCTGCCTGTTCGGCTGCTTGTCGGATTCGGTCTAGCAGCTCGTCCATGCGGCGCAGCGTAGCGCCAAGGTCCGACGGGCGTTCTAGTGCAGGTCGCGGGCGGCGATGAGCCCGGCGATGAAGTCTGCGACGCGGTCGGCTTCTGCGTCGGTGAGGTCGAACTCTTGGCCGCCGACGACGGTACGGGCTGGCCCGAGCGGTTCAAGTCCGTAGAGGACTCGCGTGGTCGCGGACAGGGCCGCCCGATCCGCGATGGACTCCACGGTGCAGTCCAGGGCGCTGGCAATCGCGGAGAGCTGGTCGCGGCTGATTGCCACGGGTGGTGCCGACTGTGCGTAGGCAGCGGGTTGGGATTGTCCACGCTCCCACGCACTGATCCACGGCGACTTCACGCCGACAGCAACTGCCAACTTGAGCTGCGTGAGGCCCTTCTCCTGCCGTGCAGCCCGTATCGAGCGGCCGAGCGACCGAGCCTCGTCTGGAGTCACAGGGTGTAGGTCACCGCGGTGGCGGTGTCAGATCCAACCCATAGCCGCCTGCTGTCGGATGTACTCGGGGATCAAGCCGATTCCCTCCGGCCCGGAGTTCCGGAGCATGTCCAGGGTGTTGCGATTCATGTCCTGCATAGATCCCTGAAAACCGGGGATTGAGTCGTTCAGCATCTGCGCGAATGGGTCCATGACCTGCCCTTTGCCTTGTAGAGATTCCGCTGCGAGGCTAACAGCGACAGCATGTTTACAGGGATGCTTCGTGGCTTGATCGTCCCAGGATGCAGGCAACGACGGTGTCGATCACCTGGGTAGCGGTCTGGTGATCGAGGGCTGCCCAGTCAAGCGAGCGACATTTTCTCGGGTGCGGCGGGCTGGGTTAGGACGTGGCGCCTGTGGCGGGGCCGGCGGTGAGAGAGGCGCGGCGCTTGGTCTCTCGGCGCATGGCGCGGCCTTCCTCGAGCAGGATCTCGAACAGGTCGTCGGTAGGCGCTTCGGCGCTGGCGCGGGTGAGGTGGGCCGCGGTGCGGGCGAAGCGGCGGCGGTAGGAGGCGTCGAGAACGTCGGCGGCGAGGGTGCGCACTCCGACGGCGGGGGTTCCGAGCAGGGCGACGACCTGGAGTGCGTCGGCCAGGAGCTGACCGTGGTGGCCGGCCATTCGGCCGGCATTGGTGAGTGCGGAGAGCACTCGGGTTGCGTGGTGGGGTTCGTCGGCGGCGATGAGGTCGGCGATCACGCTGTACAGGTCGCCGTAGCGGGGGTTGAGGAAGTCGCTTGCCTCGAGGTGTGCGGCGATGTGGCGGGCCTCGGTGGTGTCGTTGGTGTGCAGGAGCGCGCAGAGCAGGGCGGCCTCGGGGTCGAGCTCGGGGACGGTGGGAGCAGCGTCGGCGGCGGCGAGGTCGTCCACGTCGACCGGGTCGGCGCTGGCGTGCTGCTCGGCGGTCATGATGCTCATTGTCTGTCCTGTCTCTGCGGTGTGGTGGGTGATGCCGGTTAGGCGAACAGGTCGAGCTGTTCGGGTTCGCCTTCGATGGTGGTCGCCGGTTCCCAGATGGGTGAGGCTAGGAGTCGCAGCTGCGCTTCGAGGTCGGCGATTGTTTCGCGTTCGGCGTCGGTGTGGCAGTACAGGGCGCCGGGGGTCTGGTCTCCGACCTTGGCGTGGCACCACTTGCGGTCGGTTTCGCGGAACGCGTTGGTGAAGTCTTCGGTGACGTATCGGCTGATGTGGCGGCGGATCTGGGTCCAGGTGATGTGGTGGTCCGGTTCGCTGTTCCAGGGACGGTTGGTCCCGGTCCAGATGGACACCCCTTTGCTGCGGTATTCGTATGCGAGGCCGCCGCCGTATCCAGAGGACATGCTGGCGACGATGTGGGGGATCTCGGTGTCCGGGGATGCGGCGAGGCGTCCGAGGCCGTGCAGGGAGTTTGTCTTGATGAGGAAGCGCAGTTCGGCGTGGTTGAGAGCGTGCATGGTGGTGGTCCTTTCGGGGCGCCCGTCTGCCTCGCGGCGATGGGCAGTGGGTCGGGGGGAGGTCAGCCGTAGATGACGTCGCCGAAGATGCCCATCTGGAGGGCCATGTCGGCGTTGCTGGCGTCGATGTCGCCCCGGTCGCCGTTGGTGCGGTTGGCCTCGCGGAAGTCGTTGACGAGGTCGTTGTCGATGCTGCTCTTGGCGAGCAGGTTGGCTCCGCGAACGACGGTGTCGAGGTTGACGTGGTGCTCGTCGCCGGTCTCGTACTCGCGCACGGTGGCGGTGTAGCAGTCGCCTCCCGATCCGAGCGGGTCAAGGTTGTCCCCCGCGGGCGTGGTCCCGGTCTGGTCCGCGACGTGGACGACCTCGGCCCAGTAGCCGATGCCGGTCTCGACGGCGGTGCTGAGAACGTCGACCAGGAACTGGGTGCGTTCGGGGCTGCGGACAGCCGTGGGGGCGAGTGCCTTGATCCGGTCGGGGCGATGGCCGGCCCAGTTGTCGGTGTCGGTGACGACGACCGGGGCCTGGCAATGGCCGAGGGTTCGCACGTACTCGAGCGCGTCGGCGTCGGCAGTGAGGTCGACGACCTCGTAGGCCAGTCCGGCCTTGTCGAGGGTGCGCGTGGTGGCGTCGCACTGCACGCAGTCAGCCTTGGTGTAAACGGTGATGCTCATGGTGTTCCTCCTCGGGTTGCCGGGGGCTTCCTGCCCTCTCGGTAT
>NZ_JAALEC010000605.1:0-1800 GCF_014145205.1 Dietzia sp. DQ11-44 | reverse complement strand
CCCGCCGCGCGGACCACATCGTGGTGCTCGACCGGGGCGCGGTCGCCGAGCAGGGCACGCACGACGAGCTGCTCGAGCGCGGCGGGCTATACACCGAGTTGAACGCTGCCGAGTCGCGGGCGAGGGCGGGGATCCGATGAGCGGCGTGGGCACGATGTGGCGGATCGCCGGTGCCGAACGGGTCCGCGTCCTACGCGGTGTGGGGTGGCGGATCGTCCAGTCACTGTTCGGGGGGTTGCTCTACGGGGTGCTGATCACCCTCGTGGTGGACCTGGCCCGCGGCGGACAGCTGGACGAGTCCCGGGCCGTCCAGGTGACCGTGGTGGCCGTGGTGACACTCCTCGGTCAGTTGCTCGCCTCATACCTGGCAGCCAGGGACTCGTGGCTCGCCGCGTACCAGGTGTCCGCCCATGCCCGGGTGTGGGTGCTCGAGCACCTGCTCCGCGTGCCCGTGCCGACGGCCTCCGGTCGGCGCCGCGGGGAGACCCAGGCGCTGCTCACCGGCGACATGCAGCAGATCGAGGACTTCCTGTCCGAAGGGCTGCCCAAGCTGGGACAGGCCCTCGGATTACCGGTGTTCGTCGTCGCCGCAGCGGCGGTCTATGACCCGGTGGTCGCGCTCGTACTCGCCGGGGCCGTCGTGGCGGCGATCCCGGCGACCGTGTGGGCGGGCACCCGGACCACCGCCGCGGCCCGGGAGCGGACTTCTCTGCAGGCCGAGTCCTCGGCACGGTTCGTCGACGTGCTCACCGGGATCACCGTGTGGAGGGTCCTCGCGGCGCCGGGGCGGATCGCCGACGTCCTGCGCGCGACGGCGCTTGACCTGCGCGACTCTTCGGTGCGGATGCTCGGCAGGCTGATCCCCCCGCTGATGCTGGCCTCGGCCGTCCTTATGGCCGGGGTGCCGGTCCTGATGGCGGTGGTGGCCGGCCGCGGGACGGAGGTCGCCATCGGGTTCCTCCTCGTGGCGATAGCGGTCTACCGTCCGCTGGTGGCCGCCCTGTCGGTGGGGGAGCAGTGGCACGTGACCCGCGCCGCGATGGAGCGGCTGCACTCGGTGGCCGAGATCCCGCAGCTCTCCGAACCGTCGGAGGCACAGACGCCCCAGGGCGTCGAGGTGCGGTTCGACGGCGTGGGGTACGCCTACCCCGACGGCACCCCGGCGCTGCACGGCATCGACGTGGCACTCCCCGAGAAGGGCATGGTCGCTGTGGTGGGCCACTCGGGCAGCGGTAAATCCTCGCTCGGGGGGTTGCTCTCGCGGTTCGACGATCCCGCCGCCGGGTCGGTGAGGATCGGCGGAGTGGACGTCCGCGAGATCGCCCCGGACACCCTCGCGGCCACGGTGACCCAGGTGTTCCAGCACACCCATCTGGTGCAGGGGACGGTGGCCGAGAACATCGCGCTCGGCCGCCCCGACGCGGACCGGGCCGACGTCGTGGACGCGGCCCGGCGAGCGCAGCTCCACACCGCGATCAGCGACCTGCCTCACGGGTACGACACGCGCCTGGGGGAGGACGGTGCCGGACTGTCCGGCGGCCAGCGGCAGCGCCTGGCCATCGCCCGGGCACTGCTCGTGGATGCGCCGGTCGTGGTGCTGGACGAGCCCACCTCCGCCCTGGACACCCGCACGGAGAGCGAGGTCTCCGAGGTGATCGCCGAGCTGGCAAGCGGACGATCCGTCCTGCTCATCGCTCATCGCCTGAGCACGGTCATCCACGCCGACGAGATCGTCGTCCTCGAACAGGGGCGGGTGGTCGAGCGCGGCACGCATGCCGAGCTCGTGAGCGCTGACGGACG
>NZ_JAALEC010000604.1:0-12049 GCF_014145205.1 Dietzia sp. DQ11-44 | reverse complement strand
TCCGCCATGAACCCCGTGAGCACGGCCACTGTCCAGGTCCGGGAAAGTCTCCGCGCCCGGCAGACGACAGGCACGACTGAGAGGAGTAGACGATGTCGAGGTTCCAGACCCCGGAGAACCCGCCTTCCCCGGACCCGGGTGGGGGAGGAAGGAACGCTTTCACGGTGGCGTACTGCGGCACCTGCGGAGGTGAGAAGGAGTCCGCCCTGGTCTCCGCCCTGAGCCGGGCGGTGGGTCGATCGGCTCACGGCGTGCTGGCGCGCGCCACCTGCCTGCTCGGCGGCAGGTGCGGCGCCGCGGGTGAGCCCGAGGCGGACGGACCTGTCGTCCTGGTACAACGGTGCGATCGCGTCACCCGCGAGCCCCGGGGCGGTGTGGTGATAGTCGGACCCGTCCGGACCACCCCGGATGTGAACGGACTGATCCGGTGGCTCGAGACCTCCGATCTCACCGTGGACGAACTTCCGTTGCCTCTGCGGCGAGCGCACTACAAGCGTATGGCGTCGCTGAACTGATCGGATCCGTCACCGCCGCTGTTAGTGGGAGGTTTCAGCGACGCAGCTGGTCGGCCAGATCTGAGAGGGACGATGCCGTGACGTCCGGCGACCTGAAGTATCCCGGGTAGGGCGCGCCGTCCCTGGTGATCCAGGCGGTCCCGAGTCCCGCCCGAGCGGCGCCGTCGATGTCCCAGGGGTGAACGGCGACGAGCATCGCGTCCCTGGGGTCGACGTCGCACCGGGCGAGAGCGTGCGCGTATGCCCTGCCGGTCGGTTTCCAGGCGCCGGCGTCCTCCACCGAGAGAAGTGCCTCGAAGTGCTCGCGTATCGATGCGCGGTCGAGGAGGCCCTCGGCTATCGCCGCCGAGCCGTTGCTCAGAGTCACCAAGCGGATCCCGAGGTCCGTCAGTGCGTGCACTCCATCCGGTACGTCTGAGTGCACGGGGAGGACCGAGAACCCGCTCATGATGTGCTGGACGGCCTCGTCCGGGTCGCGATCGAGCGGCGTGCCGTGAAGGCTGATCCGTAGGGACTCCGCGGCGAGGTGGGCGAACGAGTCGCTCGCCGAGACGACCGTGAGGGCGAAGCCGTCCCGGAGGAGCCCTGCGAACCAGCACGACGCCAGGTGAGCCGGCGCGCCGACGTCCTCGAACCGCCGGGCCATCGGCGACATGTCCGAGAGGGTCTCGTTGACGTCGAAGATGATGAGGGAAGGTGTCGGTGGCCCGCCCGGGTTCGCCGGGTGGTCCTGGCTCGCGAATCGCTCCCGCGAGAGTTCGTCGGTCATGGAACCCTCCTCGCTCAGGATCGGTACTCGGGGTTCTCCCAGCCGAAGCGGGCCCCGGAGTCCCAGGCGGAGCGCTGGTTGCCCTCGCCGGGGATGCCGCCGGCCGCCTTGAGCAGCCGGGCCAGGTGCATCAGGTTCCAGGTCAGGAAGGTCGTGTTGCGGTTGGTGAAGTCGTTCTCCGGCCCACCGCTGCCGGGATCCAGGTATGACGGCCCGGGGCCTACCTCGCCGATCCAACCCGCATCGGCGTTGGGCGGGATCGTGTAGCCGAGGTGTTGCAGGCTGTAGAGGATGTTCATCGCGCAGTGCTTGAGACCGTCCTCGTTGCCGGTGATCAGGCACCCGCCGACCCGGCCGTAATAGAGGTGCTGACCCTTGTCGTTGAGCATCCCGGACAGTGCGTAGAGACGCTCGATGACCTTCTTCATCACGCTGGAGTTGTCGCCCAGCCAGATGGGCCCGGCCAACACGAGGATGTCGGCCTCGAGAATCCGCGGGTAGATCTCCGGCCAGGCGTCCACGTCCCACCCGTGCTCGCGCATGTCCGGGTAGACGCCCGTGGCGATCGGGTGGTCGATCGCGCGGAGGATCTCCACCTCGACCCCGTGCTTGCGCATGATCGAGGCGCTCGCGTCGATGAGTCCCTGGGTGTGGCTGAGCCCGGGGCTGCGCGTGAGAGTGCAGTTGACGAACATCGCCCGCAGGCCTGTGAAGTCGGGCTCGCTCATCGGGACTCCTCGGCATCGGTGTGGGCGTGAATCCGAGCGTAATCACCAGCGGGGAGGTTCCTGCCGGTTTCGGTGAGGAGATGGGAGGGGACAAATGAGAACGAGGCCCGAACCCCGTCCAAGGGTGGTCCCTTGGTCGATAGTTCGGACCTCGTTCATCCGGGGTGGCTGACGGGACTCGAACCCGCGACAGCCAGGATCACAACCTGGTGCTCTACCAACTGAACTACAGCCACCATCGCCGCTCTCGCGAACAGCGTTGACGATGCTACCCGGTCTGGGTCCCGGTCAGGAAATCGGCAGGTGTCGACGCCGTCCGGGCCCGCGCACGGGAGGCCGGACGCTCAATCCACGGGGGGCAGGGCGCCGGCCGCGGCGCGCACCTCGTCGGTGGTCGGACCCGGTTGCGGGACGAACGCCGTGGCGCGGTAGTACTTCAGTTCGCGGATCGACTCCTTGATGTCCGCCAGGGCGCGGTGGGACATGCCCTTCTCGGGCTGGCCGAAGTAGATGCGCGGATACCAGCGGCGGCACAGCTCCTTGATCGAGCTCACGTCGATCATCCGGTAGTGCAGGTAGGAGTTGAGCTCGGGCATGTCCCGGGCGAGGAACCCGCGGTCGGTGCCGATCGAGTTGCCGGCCAGGGGAGCGGTCCCGCTGACCGGGACCCAGGCGCGGATGTAGTCGAGGACCTCTTTCTCGGCCTCCGCCACCGTCACTGCGGAGGCGCGGATCTCCTCGGTCAGGCCCGACGAGGAGTGCATGTCCCGCACCACCGGGAGCATCGCGGCCAGCTTGGCGTCCGAGGCGTGGATGACGATGTCCACGCCGTCGCCCAGGACGTTGAGTTCGGAGTCGGTGACCAGGGCCGCGATCTCCACCAGTGCGTCGTTCGCGGTGTCGAGGCCGGTCATCTCGCAGTCGATCCACACGATCCGGTCGTTCTTGGACTCCTTGTGGGGCGTCGGGCTCGACGACGCGACAGGGGTGGGACCGGGGTTCGACTCTGGCATCGCTCGACTATATCGCCGAGCGACCGCCCGAACGGACCCGGAGGATCAGCCCTCCGCCTGTCCCTCGCCGAGTTTGGCGTAGAACCGTCCCACGATCGGGGCCATGACCCCGCGCGGGGTGTAGTTGCCCGCCACTGACATCGCCTGGCCCAGGGGTCCCGGGACCACGCGCATCTTGTTCCGGGCGAGCGCGTCCAGCGAGATCCGGGCGGTGTACGTGGTGTCCACCCAGAAGCGGTCGGGGACCAGGCGGTCGACGAACGTCTTGTCCTCCTCGGCGATCTCCTCGGTGCGCACCGGTCCGGGCGCGAGCAGCGTGACGTTGACCCCGGAGCCCTTGAGCTCCCCGCGCAGCGACTCGGAGAAGGTGTTGAGGAACGCCTTGGTGGCCGCATAGGTGGCGTTGTTGGGGATGGGCATGTTGCCTGCCGCCGAACCCACGTTGAGGATCGCGCCCGAACCGCGCTCGACCATCCCGGGCAGAACCGCCAGCACGAGGTCGTGGCAGGCCACGGCGTTGACCTGCACCTGGCTCTTCTCGTAGTGGGGGTCGAGCGCGGCGACCGGCCCGAATGAAGCGATGCCGGCGTTGTTGCACAGGATCGAGATCTCGCGGCCCGCCAGCTCCGCCAGCAGCGGTGCCCGCTCGGCCGGATCGGACAGGTCGCAGGCCCGCACCTCGACCGTCACCCGGAACTGGCTCTCCAACCGCTCCTTGAGTTCCTGCAGCACCTCGCCGCGCCGCGCCACCACGATCAGGGAGTGGCCGCGGCGGGCCAACTCGGCGGCCAGCGCCATGCCGATCCCGGAGGAGGCGCCGGTGACGACAGCACGATTCGTCGCGGTGGGCAGGGGAAGCGGCATCATGCGTCCTCGGGTCAGGTGGTCAGGGCCGAGGGTGAGCGTACCGGCGAGGGTGGTGAACGGGGGAGTCGGTCACGACGAGCGGTCGCAGTGCGGTGGGAACCGCCACAGCGGGCAACGCGCCGGTCAGGGCCAACCACGCCGACCACGCCACAGCTACCTCGCATTCACCGAATGTGCACCGACCATACCAGCGGAAATGGACCCGCCACCGGCCCTTTCGAGGCCTCAGACGAACCGCTGGGCACTAGGTTCTAGGGCGTGAGCAGCACCGGGACACCGCCCCCTCCAGAGACCGCCGCCTCGTCGTCGTCGTTGTCACCCGATCTCCGCCCCGCCACCCGCGGCCAGGTCTTCTCGTGGGCGATGTGGGACTGGGGGTCGGCGGCGTTCAACGCGGTGATCGTCACCTTCGTATTCTCCGTCTACCTCACCGACTCGGTGGGGGCGGACCTCGACGGTCCGTTCTCGGCCGCCACCTGGCTGTCGATCTCGATCGCGCTGGCCGGCCTGGTGATCGCGCTGACCGCCCCGGTGATGGGCCAGCGCTCGGACCGGGGCGGCCGTCGCCGGCGGTCATTGGCCATCTGGACCTACCTCACGGTCGCGCTGACCGCGCTGATGTTCCTCGTCGACTCCGACGCGCCCTACCCGTGGTTCTTCGTCGGACTTCTGCTGCTCGCACTGGGGTCCATCACGTTCGAGTTCGCCGAGGTGTCCTACTTCGCGATGCTCCGGCAGGTCTCCACCCCGGCCACCGTGGGGCGGGTCTCCGGGTTCGGGTGGGCGATGGGCTACTTCGGCGGGATCTTCCTGCTGCTCGCCGCGTTCCTGGGCTTCATCTCCGGGGACGGCGACGAGCGGGGACTGCTGGGCATCCCCACCGACGGTGGCCTCAACGTGCGGCTGGTGTGCCTGGTCGCGGCGGTGTGGTTCGCGGTGTTCGCGCTGCCGGTGCTGCGGTCGGTGCCGGAGAACCGGCCCCGAGGGAAGAAGGGCGACGACGACGAGGTGGGCTTCGTCGAGTCGTACCGCATCCTCTGGCGGGACCTCAAGGCCCTGTGGCGCCGGGACCCGCGGACCGTGAAGTTCCTCGTGGCCAGCGCGATCTTCCGCGACGGGCTGGCGGGGGTGTTCACCTTCGGGGCGATCCTGGCGGTCACCGTGTACGGGCTCGCGCCGGGGGATGTGCTGATCTTCGGGGTGGCGGCCAACGTGGTGGCGGCCCTGGGGGCGGCGGTCGCTGGAGTCGTGGACGACCTCGTGGGGCCCAAGGCGGTGATCATCGGCTCTCTCGCGGCCATGCTCGGCACGATGACCGTCCTGCTGTTCGTCGACGGCACCGCCATGTTCTGGCTCTTCGGCCTGCTCATGTGCCTGTTCGTGGGCCCGGCCCAGTCGGCGTCGCGCTCGTTCCTGGCCCGCCTGGCGCCGCCGGGCAGCGACGGCCAGATGTTCGGGCTCTACGCCACCACCGGGCGTGCGGTCTCGTTCCTCGCCCCGGCGCTGTTCGGCCTGTTCACGTGGGGGTTCGGCACCGACCGCGCGGGAATCGCCGGGATCGCCCTGGTCCTGCTCGTGGGCCTGCTCCTGCTGCTGCCCGTCAAGACCCCGACCCGCTCCGAGGCGTCGATCACGTGGGCGGGCTCCGCCTGACCCCGGGTCGCGCCGCGCGGTGACCCGCTCCTCGTCGTCCCGCGTTCGCGCCCTTTCCGCCCTTCCCGCCCCGGCAGATTTCCCCGGCAGATTAGAGCCTGCCGGAGGACAGCAGGTCCAGCACTCCGGCGGCGTCGTCGACGATGTCCGAAAAGCCCGCCTCTCGGAGCTCGGCGTCGCCGATCCCGCCCGTGCGCACGGCCACCGAGCGGATGCCGAGCTTGGTGGCGGCGACGGCGTCCCAGGTCGCGTCGCCCACCATGACCGCGTCCGCGGCGTCGACGCCGGAGCGCTCGAGGGCGATCGCCACGATGGTGGGGTCGGGCTTGGCGGTGTCGACGTCCTCGCCGGTCGTCACGGCATCCACCGCGTCGTCCACGTCGAGCAGTTCGCGCGCCTCGGCGAACTCCGACGGCGGGGCCGAGGTGGCGAGCACGGTGACCCACCCCTGCTCCTTGGCGCCGCGCACGAGCTCGCGGGCACCCGGCAGGAGGCGGAGCGAGTCCCCGGCATCGGCGTAGTACTCCGAATGCAGATCTTTGGCCCGGCCCGCCACGCGATCGCGGTCCTCGTCGTCGTCGACCCCCGCGATGTCCAACAGCTCGCCCACCAACGTGGATCCGTCCTTGCCGATCCGGTGGTGCACCTCAACGAAGGGCACCGGCGCGCCCGCCTCGGCCAGGGCCCGGTGCCAGGTCCACACGTGGACGTAGGTGGAGTCGACCAGGGTGCCGTCGACGTCGAGCAGCAGGGCGCGCGGTGAGGTGGTCATGCGTCCGACCGTGCCCGGCCCCCGTGCGGGAGGCAACCGGTGGCGACAGGGCCGTGCCCGGCGCACCCTCGGATCCATGACACGTTTCGGATACACCCTCATGACCGAACAGTCCGGCCCCAAAGAACTCGTGCGCTACGCGGCCAAGGCCGAGCAGGCGGGATTCGACTTCGAGGTGGCCTCGGACCACTACTTCCCGTGGTTGTCCTCGCAGGGCCACGCGCCGTACGTGTGGAGCGTCCTGGGCGCCGTGGCGCACGTGACCGAGCGGGTGGACCTGTGCACGTACGTGACCTGCCCGATCCTGCGCTACCACCCCGCGGTGGTGGCACAGAAGGCCGCGACCGTGCAGATCATGTCCGACGGCCGGTTCATGCTGGGCATCGGCGCGGGGGAGAACCTCAACGAGCACGTGGTGGGGCAGCGGTGGCCCTCGATCGACGAGCGCCACGAGATGACGGTGGAGGCGCTGGAGATCATCGGCGAGCTGTTCGACGGCGGCCTGGTGACCTACTCCGGCGAGCACTTCCGCGTGGACTCGGCCCGCCTGTGGGACCTGCCCGACACGCGGGTGCCGATCGGCGTGGCCGCCGGCGGGGAGAAGGCCGTGGCCCGGCTCGGGCCGCTCGCCGACCATCTCATCGCCACCGAGCCGGAACCCGCCCACATCGAGGGCTGGAACGCGCTCGAGGGGCAGAAGCGGATCGGCGACGGCGCCCGCGCGATCGCCCAGATCCCCATCAGCTGGGACCCCGACTCGGAGAAGGCGGCCGTCGAGCGCGCGCACGACCAGTTCCGCTGGTTCGCCGGAGGCTGGGCCGCCAACGCCGACCTGCCCACCACCGCCGGGTTCGCCGCCGCCACCAAGTTCGTCCGGCCCGAGGACGTGGCCGAGCAGCTGGCGTGCGGGCCCGACCTGGACGCGATCGTCGAGAAGGTGCGGCCCTACTGGGAGGCCGGGTACACCGACGTCGCGCTGATCCAGATCGGCGATGAGACCCTGGACCGGTTCCTCGAGGAGGCGGCCGAGCCGCTGCTCGCGCGGCTGCGGGAGGCCTCCCCGAGCTGAGGCGGCCCGGTTCCGCCGCCGGGGCCATCGATAAGAGCGTTTCGCACACTTGTACTCGACCGATGTGTGCGAAACGCTCTTATCGATGGCGGGACTTCTGGCGGGACTTCTGGCGGGGCCTTCCGCGGGATCTGCCGCGGAATCTCCCGCCCAACCTCCCGCGAGACCTGCCGCGGGGAGGGGTTCTAGCCGTCGGCTCCGGGCAGGTAGTCGTTGGTCGTGGCGGTGGCGCCGTCGATCTCGGTCTCCAGCAGTCCGTTCTGGTACATCCACCTCGCGTATGCCGCCCAGTCCTCGGCGGACTGCTGGCCGAAACCGTCCTCGGGCAGCAGCTCGAGGGTGGCGTCGATCATCAGCTCGAGCACGTCCGGGTCGTAGGAACCCTCGGTCTCGGGGGTGAGGGAGTCGATGGCGGCCCGGCGGTCGTCCAGAGCCGTGGCCTGACCGGCCGCGGTCCCGGCGAGGAAGGCCCGCACGCGCTCGGCGTAATCGGCGTCGTCGGCGAGGCGGCTCGGGTTGGCGATGATCACCAGTTCCGCGTAGTCCGGGACCCCGAGTTCCGTGGCCGGCATCACCACGAAGTCGCCCTGAGCGGTCAGCTCGACGCCCTCGATGTTGCGGAAGGCCCCGAAGATCGCGTCCACCTGGTCGGTCAGGAGCGCCTGATTGAGGCTCTGCTGCACGTTGGGGGCGGAAATCGAGCCCGGGTCGATCCCGGCCTCCCGGGCGATGAAGTCGAGGGTCGGCTGCTGGGAGGCCAGACCCGACAGCCCCACGGTCTTGCCCTCCAGGTCGGCTGCGGTGGTGATCCCGGACTCCGTCCTGGCGATCAGCGAGGTCAGCGACGTGGGTATCAGGGCGGCGACCGAGACCACGTCGAGGCCCTGCTCCGCGGCGATGAGGGTGTCGGGCTCATACGAGATGGCCAGGTCCGCACGTCCCAGGGACACCTCCCGCGCGGCGTCGGCCGTGTTGGCGGGCGTCATGAACGTCACGTCGACGCCGGCGTCGTCGTAGGCGCCGGTCTGCTGCGCGGTGTACAGGGCCACATGGTCGGGATTAGGGCTCCAGTCGAGCAGGACGCTGACCGGTGCGGCGGCGGCGGTCGTGTCCGGCTCGGCGTCGTCCGAGGCCGCCTGACAGCCGGTCAGAGCCACCGCGGCAGCGGCCGCGATCGCGAGCATGCGCACCCCGGGCCGCGTGCGGGCCTGGCGTGGGGTCTTCGTGGGTCGTGGGTGAGTCATGATGGGTTCCTTTCCCCGGTGGGAGTGTTCCAAGGGCAGATGAGGCGTTCGAGGATGGTCACGCTGGCCAGCAGGACGCTGGACATGATCGTCAGCACGACCACCTGGGCAAAGACGAAATCGGTCTGGAGCCGGGGGATGGCCTGGAGCATGAGGTAGCCCAGGCCGTTGGTCGAGCCCGTGTACTCGGCGAAGACCGCGGCGACCGGGGCGAAGGTGACCGAGACGCGCAGTCCCGCGAAACCGCGTGGGGCGGCGTAGGGCAGACGCACCCGCCAGAAGAGCGACCACCTGGTGGCGTGCAGGCTCCGCAGCGTGTCGATCAACCTGGTGTCGACCGAGCGGACACCGGAGAGAAGGTTGAGCGCGACGGGGAAGAAGCACAACAGGGCGACGACGATGACCTTCGGTGCCATGCCATAGCCGAGGGAGATCGTCAGCAGTGGGCCGATCACGATGACCGGGATGGCCTGGGAGGCGACCAGCAGGGGGGTCATGGCCTGCCCGATGGTGGGCACGAAGGCGCTGATGATCACCACGACCAGCGCGACGACCACCCCGAGGACCACCCCGATGAGGGTCTCGGTGGCGGTGAGCAGCGTGGCGGAACCGAGCCGGTCGGGCCAGGTGCTCACGAGCGAGTCGAGCACGGCGAGGGGCGCGGGGATCACGTAGTCCGGCACGAGCTCGAGCGCGGTGACCGTGATCCAGGCGGCGAGCACCAGCAGGACCGTGACGCAGGCGGGAGCAGCGGACCGGAGGAATCGCACGGTCATCGGGCGGTTCCACCTTCGGCCAGGTGCGATTCCCGGGCCAGTGCCTGGAGTACTTCCCGGCGGGCTGCGGCGAACGCCTCGTCGCCGAGGAGGACCTCGCGGGGGCGGTCGTCGCCGAACCATCCCGGCCAGGTGGAGACCACACGCGCCGGGGCGTCGGCCTCGTACCGTGCCAGCAGGACCACACGTTCGGCGAGGAGCAGCGCCTCATCGACGTCGTGGGTGACCATGACGAGCGTGGCCGAGGTCCCGGTGAGGGTCTCGCGCAGCCACTGTTGGACGTCGGCGCGGGTGATCGCGTCGAGCGCGCCGAGCGGCTCGTCGGCCAGCAGCACGGGTTTGCGCGCCAACAACGCGCGCGCGAGTGCGGCGCGCTGGCGCATCCCCGCGCTGAGAGCCGCGGGATGGGCACCGGACCAGACGCCCAGACCCAGGCGGTCCAGCAGGCGCTGGGCCTCGGCGCGGGCCGCGCGCCGGCCCACCCGTTGGTTACGGAGACTGATCGCGACGTTGTCGAGCAGGGTCAGCCAGGGCAACAGGCTGTCGCCCTGGGGCATCAACGCGCAGGACTCCAGGCGTCGTGCGGGCTGACTCGCGTCGAGGACGAGGGCGGACCCCGTCGTCGGCTCGGTGAGGCCGGCGATCAGCGACAGCAGCGTCGACTTGCCACATCCGCTGCGCCCGACGACGGCGATGTGTTCGCCCACCGGAACGGAGAGGGTGAGGTCCGCGAGCACCGCGCGGCGCGCGCCCGGATAGGTGTGTCCCAGGTCCTCGAGCGATACCGCCGTGGTTCCCGGACGGCTCACCACAGCGTGCACCAGCGCATGTGACATCCCTCCGCTCGTGTGAACGAGTTCAGGTTCAGCGGGTGTGATCTCAGCCCCGTTCGGTAGGGGCACCCCGTGTCATCGGCGCCGATTGCGACAATCGGGCCGAACATGAAACGTATCACCGGCCGATTCCGTGATGGGAGGCCCGTCGGCGGCCGCGAACGACGTGCCCTCTCAGCGAGTGGTCACATCGGAGGGATTTCGGAACACCCCACCTGGGAGAACGTGATCAGGAGTGACCACGCGGCGGGCGAACCGGACGGAAGCCGGTCGCCGTGCCGGACACATGCTTTGGGCTGTGCGCCCCCGAGAGGATTCGAACCCCTGACCAGCCGGGTAGAAACCGGATGCTCTATCCACTGAGCTACGGAGGCCTGCGACGCTCGCGTCCGGCGTCGCCGGAAGAATGGTAGCCGATCCGGGGGTGTGCGCAGCAGCCGCGAATCGGCCCGGGGGCGATCGGGTTAATACGATGGTGGCCATGACGTCGTCCAAGTCGACACCCACCACCGCCGGACCGCTCAGGACCCGCAGCGTGGTGCCCGTGGTGATCCTGCTCGCGGTGGTGTCCGCGGCGGTGGTGATCCCGCTCTCGGGCATGTCCACCGAGGTGGCGCTCGCGCTGGTGGGCGTCCCGGACCCGGGCGTTCTCACCACTGCCGGGCTCCCGGCGGTCCGCGCGATGGGAGAGTTGCTCGCGGCGGTGGCGGTGGGGACGGCCCTGTTCGCGGCGTTCTTCACACCGCCCCAGAAGGACAAGACCCTCGACGTGGACGGCTACCGCTCGCAGCGGATCTCCTCGTGGGCCAACATCGCCTGGGCGGTGGCCGCGGCACTGCTCATCCCGCTGACCCTGTCGGACGTCTCCGGCCGCACCCTCTGGGAGTCGCTGCCGCCGGACCAGTGGATCGTGGCGATCAGCCAAATCGACGTGGCCTCGTCCTGGCGGTGGGCGGCGGTGATCGCACTGGTGGCCGGGATCGGTCAACGGCTCACCCTGAGTTGGCGTTGGTCTGTGATCTGGCTGGGCGTGTCGGTCCTCTCGCTGCTGCCGGTGGCGGCCACGGGACACGCCTCCGGGAGCACGGCGCACGACATCGCCACCAACTCGTTGATCATCCACCTGTTCGCCGCGGCGTTCTACGTGGGTGGGCTGGTCGCGGTGCTCGCCCACACCATGCGGGGCGGCTCCCGCGTGGCACTGGCGCTGCGCCGCTACTCGGTGGTGGCCACCATCGCGATCGTCGCGCTCGGGTTCTCCGGAATCATCAACGCGCTCGTGCGGCTGCACCCCGGCGACCTCTTCTCGTCGACCTACGGGCTGCTCGTGCTGGCCAAGGCGCTGCTGCTGGTCCTGCTCGCGATGTTCGGGCTGGCGATGCGCCGCCGGATCATCGCGAAGATCGAGTCCAGATCGGCCAACGCCCCCGTCGACCGCGGGACCCTGCTGCGGATCGGGCTGGTCGAGGCCGTGGTGATGGCGGGCACGATCGGGCTGTCGGTCTCGCTCGGCCGCACCCCGCCGCCGGCGCCGCTCTACGTCCCCACCCGCCAGGAGGCGCTGCTGGGCTTCGAGCTCCCCGGTCCGTTCTCCTTCGGCACCGTGCTCGGGCTGTGGCGCTTCGACCTGGTGCTGGGCCTGGCCGCGGTCGTCCTGCTGAGCCTGTACGTGTGGGGCCTGATCACCCTGCGCCGTCGCGGCGACTCGTGGCCGGTGGGCCGGACCGTGGCCTGGGTGCTCGGCTGCGTCCTGCTGTTCCTCACCACCAGCTCCGGCATGGGGATGTACATGATGGCCGACTTCGCCAGC
>NZ_JAALEC010000603.1:0-2044 GCF_014145205.1 Dietzia sp. DQ11-44 | reverse complement strand
GCTCGCGGCGGCCGCCGCGGTGTGGGCGGCGCGTGAGACCCGGACCGTCATGCGGAGTTTCGATGAGCCTTCCCCGCGGTTCACCCGGCGGCTTCTCCCGCGGGGCATCGTGGAGACGTCCCCGGCTCGAGAGGAGTGAGACGTGACGGTCCCCGCGACCACACATCTGCGGTCCACGGTGTCCACCGGGAGCGGGGTCGTCGCCCACAGAGGGGCCTCGGCCGAGTTCCCCGAACTCACGCTCGTCGCCTACGAGAAGGCCCTCGAGCAGGGCGCAGAGGCGCTCGAGGTGGATGTGCGGCTCACCTCCGACGGTGTCCCGGTGCTCCTGCACGATCCCCGGACCGCGCGCGTGGCGGACCGCGACGTCTGGGTCCACTCCAGCACCCTGGACGAGCTGTCCGCCCTCGACCTGGGCTCCTGGCATCCGGTGCACCGCCGGCCCGAACCACTCCTCACGCTGCGCAGTCTCCTGGTGATGGCCGAGGCGTACCCGCACGTGAAGCTGTTCCTGGAGACCAAGCACCCGGTGCCCACCGGCGGCCGCGTCGAGGTCGCGCTCCGGGACGAGCTGAGGTACTTCGGTCTGGACCGGCCCGCCTCGCACGCCGAGTCCCGCGCGCTCATGATGAGCTTCTCCGTGATGGCGGTGCGACGGTTCAGGCAACTGGCCCCGCAGGTGCCGACCGTGCAGCTCCGCGAGCGCGGCAACGTCCTCAAGTCGTGGCCGGCCGAGGGGTTCGGCGCCCAGTTGATGGGCCCGAGCATCGGCGCGCTCCGGGCGCGGCCGTGGTTGGTCGAGTACTGGAGGTCGCGGGGGATGGGGACCTACTGCTGGACCGTCGACGACCCGGCGGACATGCTCCTGTGCCGCGACCTGGGCGTGGAGTGGGTGGCCACCAACGTCCCGACACGGGCCCGGGGCGTCCTGGACGGGCCCACGCGTCGCGACTGACCCCGCCACGCCCGGCCCGATCCTGGGCCCCCGTGCGATGACGGCACCAGAGTGCGATGTCCGGGGGCGGGCCGCGCGGGCGCACCGTATCGTGGTGCCCGTGGGTAGACGTCAGCGCCATAATGAGCCCAAGTCCGGCGGCAACCGCCAGGCCAAGATCGCCGCTCGCGCGGCCGAGCGTGAGGAACTGAGCACGGAACCCCGGCCGTTCGCCGGGTTCGCCGGTGAGTGCGACATGGTCGCGATGCGCGAGTTCGTGCCGTCGGCGACCGCGCGACTCACCACCACCGCCGAGAAGCGGGAGATCATCCTGGCGACCGTCCTGCCGGGGGCCATCGCCGGCCTGGTGCGCGACGACGAGCTGGGCGGTGAGGCCATGGTGGGTCTCCAGGTGCAGGTCCACGGACCCGATCCGGCGGCCGACCTGGCCTACGCGGTGGACTGGGCCTCGCGTGCCGGGGGAGGGGAGACCCTGACGTCCTCCCACCCGGACGAGTCCACCCCGGCGTTGGAGGACGTCGTGGTCGCCGACGCCCCGCTCGAGATCGCGGTGCACGGCGACTTCTCCTGGTGGCTCGCCGAGGGCGCCCAGGTCAGGCCGGAGATCGCCCAGGCCATCAAGAACGCCAACGAGGTCATGATGCCCTCCGCCAGGGTCGCGGCCGACGGCATCGAGGCGGCCTGGTGGGTCGACGCGGGCGAGAAGGCCCACGTCCGCTGGGTGCGCCCGGAGGACGAGGATGCGCTGTTCGAGGCACTCGCGCGCGTGCACTCCGCCGGCGGCCTCCACCTGGGCGAGGGGTCCCGGTTCGCCGGGTCGTTCCGTACCCACGGGCTGCTCGTGCCGGTGTTCGACCTGGACCCGGAGATGCACCATCAGGAGTGGGCGCCGGGACTGCTGGAGCTCGACGCGCGACTGGGCGAGGCCCTGGCGAAGGACGGTCCGCTCAGCTCCGACGAGCGCGCGTCGCGCGACGGCCTGAGGGCACGTCAGGTCACCCTGCGCTGACCCGGCACCGGCCCCCGACGGGGCCCACGGGCCTCTAGTATCCCCTCGGGCGACCACCGGGTCGCCGGCCGGACGTGTGG
>NZ_JAALEC010000602.1:0-4813 GCF_014145205.1 Dietzia sp. DQ11-44 | reverse complement strand
TCCGCCACAGCGGGCGAAGGGCTTCGCGCAGATCGGTGGCCAGCGCGGACGGGTCGGCGGCCGCGGTGCTCGTGGCGGACGCGGTAGCCGCGGCACCAGGGGTGTCGCTCGGGTCGGAGCTGCTCGCAGAGTCGGTCTGGTGGGCCACCCAAGCGATTCTACAAGGAAGTTGCGCAATCTACTTGCGAGACCGAGACCAAGACCGAGACCGAAACCCAGGCCAAGGCCGCGACCGAGCCCGAGGCCCAGGCCGCCACCGAGCCACGCGTCGTCGACTGCGTCATACCCGGCGCACCCCAACGAGAAGAGCGTTCCGAGCACCTGCTTCTCGGCGGATGTGTTCGGAACGCTCTTCCCGATGAAGGGGGGCGCAGGCCAGCGCGACCCGGCAGGACGCGCGTAGCCGCGGGGGTCGTCGACTCAGTACGTCCCGCAGTTGACCGGGGCCGGCAGGCCGTCGATCCGGTCGGCCAGGTACTGCACCGTCCCTCCGAGGCCGGAGAGCATCGGCACCGCGTGATTGATGACCAGCCCGGTGGCCACCGGCGGGGTGTGGTCGATCACCATCTCGACGGCCGCACCCTGCGCGCACCAGTCGCGGCCGAGTCGCTGTGACTGGTGACCGGGCACCACGTCGTCGTTCACGGGGGACAGGATCCGCACCGGCGTGGTGGGCGACAGGCGGCCGATGCGTTGGCGCTCCAGGTAGTCCATGATGGCCGGATCCTGCCTGGCGATCTCCCCGGCGGACTGGCCGGACCGCGTGAAGTTGTTGGTGCGCTGCTGGAAGAACTGGATGGCGGTCTCGCCGATGCACTGGTCGGAGGTGGCGGCGAGCATCGCCCGGCCGTGGTCGTTGAGATAGGCGTCGAGGAGCGGGTCCATCTCCGGGTAGGCGTCGACCAGACTGTTGAGCGAGTACCCGATCACGCCGGCGATCGCCGACCCGTCTGCCCTCTCGAGAGTGGCCAGGAGGTCGGCGGGCGGCGATCCGGCGGCGGTGCCGACGAGGTTCACCTCGGCCGCGTACCGCGGATGCAGTTCGGCGGCTGCGGCCACAGCGCCGCCGCCCTGCGAGTACCCGGAGAACACGGTGCGCGGCGAGGGTCCGATGTCCGCACCAGGGATCCGCGGCGCGGCACGGGCGATGTCCAACACGGCACGGGCCGAGGACTCGCGGTGGACGTACGGGTGGATGCCGGGCGTGCCCAGCCCCTCGTAGTCGGTCATCGCGACCGCGTAGCCGCGGGCCAGCAACGCGTAGGCCTGGATGAGTTCGTAGCCGAAGCCCACGCCGGGCGGGTCCGTGCGGACGGTGGCCAGGTTCTGGAAGGTCTTCGACGGCGCGCAGTGGTCGGCCTGACCCTGGGTGCCCGGTGCGAGCACTGCGAGCGGCCGCGTCCCCGGGCCGGTCCACGGCGCGCGGGGCTGGAGGTACGTCCCCGTCACGGCGATTGGCTGGTTTCTCGACCCCGCGGAGGTGTACATGATGCGCTGGGCATCGGTCGAGATCGGGCCCGCGCCGTCCGAGACGAACTCCGCCCCGGGGATCGGTGGGATGGCGCCGGCGAGTGGGAACGACTCGGTCTTGACGAGTGCTCCCGCGCCTGCGGGCAGCTGGGCGGGCGGTTGATAGAACGCGGGAGCAGGGTCGTTGGACGAGCCCTGGGCTGCGGCGACCGGGGCGAGCGCGGCCCCGCCCCCGATGGTGGTCGCCAGAGCGGTGGCGAGTGCGGCAGCGCGCAGCGCGGTTCGACGAAGTAACACGGTCCCCCCGGACTTAATGTGTCGTGAATCACTGATGAGCGGAGTCTAAGTCGCCGCCCTCCCGCGTGGGTCGGGCACCCTCCCGGAGCTACCGTCGTAGCCATGACCGAGCACCCGCCCGCCACGCCCGACACCACTGACCATGAGCCCGGATGGGCGGAGGTCGACGCATTCCTCGACGAGGCGATGGGGCTCGAGGACCAGGTGTTGCGGGATGTGCGTGAGGCCACCGCGGCGGCGGACCTGCCCCCGATCGAGGTCTCCGCCGCCCAGGCGCGGTTCCTCGCGCTGCTCTGCCGGATGATCGGCGCGCGCCGCGTCCTGGAGTTCGGGACTCTCGGCGGGTACAGCGCGGCCAGCGTCGCCCGCGCCCTGGGGGACGACGGCGAGGTGGTCACTTTGGAGATCGACCCGCGGCATGCCGAGGTGGCGCGCGCAAACTTCAGACGGGCCGGGGTGGCCGATCGCGTGGAGGTACTCGTGGGCCCGGCCTCGGAGTCGGCGCGGGCGCTGATCGACACGGGTACCGAGCCGTTCGACATGGTGTTCATCGACGCCGACAAGCCCGGCAATCCGGGCTACGTCGAGCTCGCGTTGCAGTTGACCCGCCCGGGCAGCGTGATCGTAGTGGACAACGTCGTGCGCCACGGCGCGGTCGCGGACGCGGGCTCCGACGATCCCGGGGTGCTCGGCAGCCGCGAGGTGCTGACGCTGCTCGGCGGTCATCCGCGACTGGACGCGACCGCCCTGCAGACGGTGGGCGCCAAGGGCTGGGATGGCTTCGCGGTGGCTCGCGTCCGCTGAAGTCGGCGTTGCGGGCCGCAGGTCAGCCGGTGCGCAACCGGCCCGCCGCCTTGTGTCGTTCCAGCTCGGTCATGCCGCCCCAGACGCCGTAGAGCTCCCGCTCCTCGATGGCGTACCGACGGCACTGGTCGAGCACCGGGCACTGCCGGCAGAGCTGCTTGGCGAGTTCCTCGTTCTTCCGCCTCGTGCCCTTGAGGTCGTGGTCGTCGTTGTAGAACAGGTCCTGGTGGCCGACGCAGTTGCCGCGGTCAGCCCATGCCCATCGATCGTCCACTGCGGTCGAGGCGGCCTCAGCCAAATGATCATCCCACTTCCCGGGTCGGCGACGAGTCGAAAGACCGTGCGCGGAACAACGTCCCATCATCCGTTGTATGAAAGCGGGCGGACTACACCCCCAGGGGTGTGATCGCCGTATCGGGGCATCCGAGGGTTCGTTGCTAAGGTCTGTCCATGCCGGTCAGGGTGACTGTGATCAACGACTACCTCGTCGTCGTAGCCGGGGTGAACGCCATACTCTCGGAGTACGCCGACCGCATCGAGGTCGTGGAGAAGCGCACGGTCTCCAAGGGGGCGGCTCCGGTGGACGTGGCCCTGTACGACACGTTCGCCGCGCCGGTGGGTAAGCACGCCCGCCTGGCCGCGTTGCGTCAGGACCCGTCGATCGCTGCGGTCGCGGTCTACTCCTTCGCCGCTGACCGCGCTGCTGTCGAGGACAGTCTGGCGTTGGGGGCGAACGGTTTCCTCTCCAAGTCCCTGTCCGCTCCGGAGCTGGTCCGGGGGATTGAGGAGATCGCGGCGGGTCGCATCGTGACGATGGTGGGGCCGGGGTTGTCCGCCACGGGGGCCAACGACTGGCCCGCCAAGGAGGCCGGCCTCTCCGCCCGCGAAGCCGAGATGGTGGGCCTGATCGTGCAGGGTATGTCGAATCATGACATCGCCGACCGGTGCTACCTGTCGGCGAACACGGTCAAGACCTACATCCGTGCTGCCTACCGGAAAATGGGTGTGACCACGCGTGCCCAGGCGGTGGCCTGGGGTATCGAACACGGCCTGAAGCCCGACCGCCAGGCCTGAGCCGCGGGCGTCCCGGGGTTCGGGGCGTCGCGGGCCTTGAAATAGGTACCCTAGGGGGGTACCGTATCTCGCATGGCCGAGCACGGATACACCCCGAATAAGGACGACCACCTCAAGCGGCTGCGCCGCATCGAGGGTCAGGCCCGCGGTCTGCAGAAGATGGTCGAGGAGGACAAGTACTGCATCGACATCCTCACGCAGGTCTCCGCCATGACCCGGGCGCTGCAGTCGCTCTCGCTCAACCTGCTCGAGGAGCACCTGGGCCACTGCGTGGCCGGCGCGATCGAGCACGGTGGCCCGGAGGCGCAGGCCAAGCTCGCCGAGGCCAATGCGGCCATCGCGCGCCTGGTCAAGTCGTAGTCCGCTCCACCGAGCCGCCCTCCACCCGTCTGCAACCATCAGAGGAGAACCCCATGTCCGACACCGCCACCTTCACCGTCTCCGGAATGACCTGCGGCCACTGCGTCGCCTCCGTGAAGGAGGAGGTCTCGGAGATCCCCGGCGTCACCGATGTGGAGGTCGACCTGGAGTCGGGCCGCCTCGTCGTCGTCGCCCCCGATCCCGTCGACCCCGCCCTCGTCCGCGCCGCCGTGGACGAGGCCGGGTACACACTCGACGCCGCGGAATGAGGTGGCCACGATGAGCCGCACCGACACCAGCACTGCCGGCAGCCTCACCGGCGGACCGGCGACCACCGTCGTCGACCTCCAGATCGAGGGCATGACCTGCGCCTCGTGCGCCAACCGGATCGAGCGCAAGCTCAACAAGCTCGACGGGGTGACGGCCGAGGTCAACTACGCCACCGAGAAGGCGCGCGTGGAGTACGCCCCGGGCGTGGAGTCGCAACTCCTGCTCGACACCGTCCAGCAGGCCGGGTACTCGGCGCGGCTCCCGCAGCCCCGCACGCCCGCCGCCACCTCGACCCCGCGCGCCGCCGACGGGGCCGCCGCCGCGACGGGACATGCCGGCAACGCCACCGACGACTCCGAGGCCCCTGACCGGGTGGAGAGCCTGCGCCACCGCGTGATCGTCTCCGCGCTGCTGTCGATACCCGTGATCGCGATGGCCATGATCCCGGCGTTGCAGTTCACCAACTGGCAGTGGCTCTCGTTGACCCTCGCCGCTCCGGTCGTCGTGTGGGGCGGGTGGCCGTTCCACCGCGCGGCGG
>NZ_JAALEC010000601.1:0-9434 GCF_014145205.1 Dietzia sp. DQ11-44 | reverse complement strand
CACGGCTCGTTCACCATGGACACCCTCGTGTCGATCGGCACGTCCGCCGCCCTGTTGTGGTCGCTGTACGCCCTGTTCTTCGGCCACGCCGGGATGCCGGGCATGACCCACGGGTTCGAGTTCTCGCTCTCGCCCAGCGACGGCGCGGGGGACATCTACCTCGAGGCCGCCGCCGGGGTCACCACCTTCGTGCTGCTGGGTCGCTACATCGAGGCCCGGTCCAAGCGCACGGCCGGGGCGGCGCTCCGATCGCTGCTCGAGCTCGGCGCCAAGGACGTCGCGGTGCTGCGCGACGGCGTCGAGACGCGGATCCCCGTGGAGAACCTGCAGGTCGGTGACGAGTTCATCGTGCGCCCCGGCGAGAAGATCGCCACCGACGGCCGGATCGTCGACGGCGCCTCCGCCGTCGACACCGCCATGGTCACCGGTGAATCCGTGCCTGCCGAGGTCTCCACCGGCGACGCCGTGGTCGGCGGCACGGTCAACACCAGCGGGCGGCTGATCGTCCGGGCCACCCGCGTGGGATCGGACACCCAGCTCGCGCAGATGGCGCGGATGGTCGAGGACGCACAGTCCGGGAAGGCCGCCGCGCAACGCCTGGCTGACCGCATCTCCGGGGTCTTCGTCCCCGCCGTCCTGGTCTTGGCGGCCGCGACGTTCGCCTTCTGGCTGCTCACCGGATCCGGCACCTCCATGGCGTTCACGGCCGCGGTCGCGGTGCTCATCATCGCCTGCCCCTGTGCGCTCGGTCTGGCCACGCCCATGGCCCTCATGGTGGGGACCGGCCGCGGTGCGCAGCTGGGCATCCTCATCAAGGGCCCCGAGGTCCTGGAGTCCACCCGCCGCGTCGACACGATCGTGCTCGACAAGACCGGCACCGTGACCACCGGAACGCCCGCGCTGGTCTCGGTGACCGCCGCGGACGGCGAGGACGAGACGCAGGTGCTGCGCTACGCCGGTGCGGTGGAGGACGCCTCCGAGCACCCCATCGCCCGGGCCGTCGCCGCCGGCGCCCGAGAGCGGGTCGGTGACCTACCGGCCGTAGCGGGCTTCCGCAACACCGAGGGGCTGGGGGTGTCGGGACGGGTCGGAGCCGACCCCACTGACGACACCCGTGACGACGACGAGGTGGTCGTGGTGGGCCGTCCGGCTCTCCTCGCCGAGCAGGAGATGCCGCTGCCGGCCGAGCTCGAGCGGGCGGTCGACGAGGCCTCCGGCCGCGGCCACACCGCGGTGGCGGTGGGCTGGGGTGGCCGTGCCCGCGGGGTGCTGGTGGTGGCCGACCAGATCAAGGACTCCTCCGCCGAGGCGGTCGGGAGGTTCCGCGGCCTGGGTCTCACCCCCATCCTGCTCACCGGCGACAACGCGAGGGTGGCCGCGTCGGTGGCGCAGCAGGTGGGCATCGACCCCGGCCCGGACACCGCGATCTCCGAGACGGTCATCGCTGAGGTGCTGCCAGCGGAGAAGGTGGACGTGATCCGCAGGCTGCAGGCGCAGGGCCGGGTGGTGGCCATGGTCGGCGACGGCGTCAACGACGCGGCCGCCCTCGCCACCGCCGATCTGGGCCTGGCGATAGGGACGGGCACCGACGCGGCGATCGAGGCCTCCGACCTCACCCTGGTCCGCGGGGACCTGCGCGCCGCGGCCGATGCGATCCGGCTGTCCCGCAGCACCCTGCGGACCATCAAGGGCAACCTGTTCTGGGCGTTCGCCTACAACGTGGCCGCGCTGCCCCTGGCGGCGGCCGGGCTGCTCAACCCGATGATCGCGGGCGCGGCGATGGCGTTCTCCTCGGTGTTCGTCGTGGCCAACAGCCTGCGGCTGCGGAGGTTCCGCGCGGCGGAGTAGCGGGTTCCGCACGGTTGCATCCGCGGTGAGCGTGGGTACGGTGACGGCCACGACGCCGACACGCACGACGCCGACTAGGAGGTCCACCGGATGACCGCACAGAACCGACCTGGACAGACCGTTCCCGACCAGACAGTTCACGCCCAGACCGTGCCCACTCTCCGCCGAGCCCGCAGGGGCAGCGCCTTCGTCGCACTCACCGCAGCCGCGGTGCTGGCCGCCTCGTGCGGGACGGGGGAGGACTCTCCCGCCGCCGAGGGGACCACCACCCCCCAGGACACCGCCACCACCGCTGACGCGGGAGCCGGGGGCGGGGAGCAGGGCGACCGGGCCTTCGCCACCGCGGAGCTCACAGACCCCGAGGCCGGACCGCTGGGCACGGTGGAGTTCGTCGAGTCCGAGGGCGGCACCCTGGTCACCGTCGAGGCCAGCGGACTCGAGCCCGGATTCCACGGACTGCACATCCACACGACCGGGCTGTGTGAGCCGGACAGCGCCAATCCCAACGACCCCGATGAGAGGGGCGCGTTCCTCTCGGCCGGCGGGCATCTGGCCGGGCCGGACGGCGGGGCCGGGCATCCCGAGCACGCGGGCGACCTGCCGCCGCTGTACGTCGCCGGCGACGGGACCGCCCGCCTCACCACCCTGACAGACCGGCTGGACCGGGAGCTTTTGCTGGACGACGACGGTTCGGCCGTGATGATCCACGAGGACCCGGACAACCTCGCCCACATCCCGGAGCGCTACGCACCGGACGGGCCGGACGAGGACACGCTGATGGCCGGCGACGGAGGCAGCAGGATCGCCTGCGGGGTGGTCGTCGGCTGACCCCCTCCGACACGTGACCGGACAACTGTCCGGTCACGTGTCCGATAACCCCCCGATCAGGCGGCCTGCTCTGGTAGCGTCCGCCGCGAACAGGCACGCGTCACCACGCGCCGCCTCAGGTCGGGAGGGGACACATGGCCATCCGGGTCGCGCAGATCGCCACGGGGAACGCCGGGGCGATCGCCCTGCGCCACCTCATCGAGGACCCGCGCTTCGAGCTCGTCGGCGTCTGGGTGCACTCCGCGGACAAGGCGGGCAGGGACGCGGGTGAGCTCGCCGGTCTCGGGGTGGACACGGGCGTCACCGCCACCACGAGTGCGGCCGACATCGTGGCCGCGGCGCCCGACTGCGTGGTCTACTGCGCGATGAGCGACACCAGGCCGGTGGAGGCCGCGCGCGACATCCGCGAGTACCTCGCCGCCGGGATCAACGTGGCGGGCACCGCGCCCACTCCGCTCATCAACCCCGCCGCGGGCGTCCCCGACAGCGCGCGCGCCAAGCTCGAGGCCGCGGCCCTGGAGGGCGGTGCCACCCTCTTCGTCACCGGCGTGGACCCGGGGTTCACCAACGACCTCCTGCCGCTCGCGATCACCGGCACCTGCCGCGAGGTGCGCCAGGTCCGCTGCACCGAGTTCTCCGACTACGCCACCTACGATTCCACCGAGTCGATGGTCGACGTCATGGGTTTCGGCACCCCGCTCGACCAGACCCCGCTGCTGTTCCTGCCCGGGGTGTTGACGGCGGGGTGGGGGGCGTCGATCCACCTGCTCGCCGCCGGGTTGGGCGTGGAGGTGGACGAGATCACCGAACACGTCGAGCGCGAACCCGCCCCGGAGACCTACGAGGTCGCGGCCTGCACCATCGCCGAGGGCGCCCAGGCGGGGTTCCGCTTCCAGATCACCGGCATGGTGGCGGGCGAGCCCGTCATCGTGGTCGAACACGTCACCCGGACCCGGGACGACCTGCGGCCGGACTGGCCGTACGCGGTCCAGGAGGGGCACTCGTACCGCGTCGAGGTGATCGGCGAGCCGTCGTACGTCCTCGACCTGGCCGCGCAGAGCGCGGACGGCGACCACAACTACTCGGCGATCCTCGCCGGGGTCGGCAGGGTGGTCAACGCCGTACCCGCCGTCGTGGCCGCGGCGCCGGGGTTGACCACGACGCTGGATCTGCCGCTCACCGGCGCGCCGGGCATCGTCGGTACGCGCTGACGCGTCGACCGACGTCGTCACCACAGCTGTTCACGAGTAGAGGGAGTCGTCATGGGTCGGGTCGAGGGCAAGGTCGCCATCATCACGGGTGCCGCGCGGGGGATGGGCGAGGCCGACGCGCGCCGGCTCGTCGCGGAGGGCGCGAAGGTCGTGCTCACCGACGTGTTGGACGATCAGGGCGAGGCCGTGGCGGCCGAGCTGGGGGAGGGCGCGCGCTACCGCCATCTCGACGTGTCCGATGCGGAGCAGTGGAAGGCCGTCGTCGAGGAGACGGTCGCCGACTGGGGCGGGGTCGATGTGTTGGTCAACAACGCGGGGATCGCCAACGGGGCCGAGCTGCACAGGTTCCGGCATGACAAGTGGCAGCAGATCCTGGACGTGAACCTCACGGGGACCTTTTACGGATGTCAGGCCGTCACCGAGACGATGATCGCCGCCGGTGGTGGGTCGATCATCAACGTCTCGTCGATCGAGGGAATGCGCGGTACGCCGTGGGCTCACGGGTACGTGGCCGCCAAGTGGGCCGTCCGTGGGCTCACCAAATCGGTCGCGCTCGAGCTCGCCCCGCACGGCATCCGCTGCAACTCGCTGCACCCGGGCCTCGTGCGCACCCCGATCACCGAGGGGATCCCGGACGATATGATCCCGATCCCCCTCGGCCGGCTGGGCACCGTCGAGGACGTAGCCAACTTCGTGCTGTTCCTGGCCTCCGACGAGTCCTCCTACGCCACCGCCACGGAGTTCGTGGTGGACGGCGGGACCATCAACGGGATCCCGCACAAGCAGCTGTAGAGCGTGACCGCGGCGGCCTACTTCTCCCGCGGCGCTCGGCCCATCAGGTAGAACTCCGGGTTCGGCCGCATGTCGGTGGCGTTGGCCACCCGGTTGCTCAGCCCGAACAGGCCGGTGATCGTCGCGATGTCCCACGCGTCCTCGTCGTCCAGGCCGTGCGCGTGCAGCGCGGCGAAGTCGGCGTCGACGAGCTCGTCGGACCGCAGGTTCACCTTGGTGGCGAAGTCGCAGATGGCGCGTTCCCGTGGGGTCAGCTCGGCCTTGTGATGGCTCACGGCCAACTGGTCGGAGAGGTACGGGTCCTTCTTGACGATCCGGAGGATCGCACCGTGCGCCACCACGCAGAACTGGCAGTTGTTCTGCGCGGAGATGGTCACGATGATCATCTCCTTGTCCGCCTTGGACATGTTCGAGCCCTCGCGGTCCATCACCGCGTCGTGGTAGGCGAAGAAGGCCCGCCACTCCGCCGGGCGGCGCCCGAACATCAGGAACACCTCGGGGACGAACCCGGCCTTCTCCTGCTCCGTCAGAATGCGCTCCCGCAGGTCGTCGGGGAGATCGGCGAGCTCGGCGAGGGGGAATCGGTCGGACATGTGCGGCTCCGGGGGAGTGGGGCGCCCGGGTGGGGCGCCGGGCTGAGGGGCGGGGAACTGAGCAGTGGAGGGGCTCAGGGCTGGAGGGGCTGGAGGTCTGCCCAGAGGCTATGCCGCGTCGCCCGCCGCCGGATCAGGATCGCGCCGCGGACCCCCACGTGTGTACCCGCTCGATCTCCAGCCAGACGTCGACGCGGGCGCGATCGCGGACCGGGTACGGCTGGTCCGTGTAGTGCCGGGACAGCGCGTCGATGCCGGCCAGGTCCGGGTCCTCGGCGATCTCGGTGATCCGGCCCTGGATGCTCACGTGCGAGTACCAGTCGTCCGCGTCCAGCACGGACAGTGCCACCCGCGGGTCGCGCCGCAGGTGCTGGAGTCAGACCCGGCCGGCGTCGAGGTTGAGGTGGATGCGGTCGGCGACCAACCGGTACCAGGTGGGCACGGTCACCGGGGAGCCGTCCTTGCGCAGCGTGGCCATGACGCACGGATTCGGCCGGGCGAGCAGGCGGCGCAGGTCGTCGGTCAGCGGGGAGCCGGACGGGTGTGCTTCGGACGGGTGTGATTCGGGCTGGTGCGATTCGGACTGGTGTGAGTCAGACACGGCGCGCGGTCCTCTCGTCGGTGGCGGGTACTCCGGTCCAGTGTGCGCGTCGTCCGCGCCGAGGGGTGGCGCTATACCCCCGAGGGTTTTACGGTGGAGTGTGTACCTGTTCCCCACGGAAACGGACACACATCATGCTCTTCGAGCGCATCTATGACTACGACCTGGCCCACGCCAGCTACTTCATCGGCTGCCAGAGCAGCAGTGAGGCGATCGTCGTGGACCCCAGCCGCGACCTGAGGCCCTACTTCGAGATGGCCGACCAGCACGGCATGACCATCGTCACGGTCACCGAGACCCACATCCACGCCGACTACCTGTCCGGCACCCGCGAGCTGGCCGCCGCGACCGGCGCCACCACGTATCTCTCCGACGAGGGCGGCGAGGACTGGCGCTACGGCTTCGAGGGCGAGCGTCTCCGCGACGGCGACACCATCGAGCTAGGCAACGTCCGCCTCAAGGCCGTGCACACTCCCGGCCACACGCCCGAGCACCTGATGTTCCTCATCACCGACGGCGCGTTCGCCGACGAGCCCGGTTACGCGCTGACCGGCGATTTCGTGTTCTGTGGCGACCTCGGGCGACCGGACCTGCTCGACGAGACCGCCGGCGGCAGCGATTCGGGCGGCGAGGACACCCGCTACGAGAGCGCCACGCAGCTCTTCGCCAGCCTCCGAGAGCGCTTCCTCACCCTGCCCGACCACGTCCAGGTGTTCCCGGCCCACGGCGCAGGGTCGGCCTGCGGCAAGTCCCTGGGGGCGCTGCCGTCCAGCTCGGTGGGATACGAGCGGAAGTTCGCGTGGTGGCCGAAGTACGTGGAGAACGACGACGAGGAGGGCTTCATCTCCGAACTCCTCGACGGCCAGCCCGACGCGCCGGCGTACTTCGGGCGGATGAAGCGCGAGAACCGGGACGGCCCCTCCGTGCTCGGCCATCCGTTGCCGGAGCTGCAGGAGTTGCCAGCGGAGGAGGTGGCCTCCGGCATCGAGTCCGGCGACCTCGTCGTCGTCGACCCCCGACCCGCCGACGACGTCCACGACGGCACCGTCGACCGCGCCATCAACCTCCCGGCCGGTCAGGCCGGCACCTACGCCGGCTGGGCCATCGACCCGGAGTCCGACACCCGCGGCCTGGTCTTCCTCGCCGAGGACGCCGAGGCGGCCGACGAGCTGCGGCGCCACGTCATCCGCGTGGGCGTCGACTCCACGCGCGGGTACGTCACCTCCACCGACGGACTGCCCACGTTCCGCCCGGAGACCGTGGACCCGGAGGACCTGGAGGCCCACGAGCACACCATGGTGCTCGACGTCCGCGCCACCTCCGAGTACTCCGACGGCCACGTCCCCGGCGCCACCCAGCTGCACGGCGGCCAGGTGATGTGGGAGCGCGACGAGCTGCCCGACCCGGGCAGGATCGTCACCTACTGCCAGTCGGGTGCCCGCAGCTCGGTCGTGGCCAGTGCGCTGCGCAGCGTCGGGTACGACGTCACCGAACTCGAGGGCAGCTATTCCGCCTGGGAGGAGGCCGGGATGCCCACGGAGTGACCGGCCGGCCGCGGGTCCGCACTCGGCCGCGGGTCCGAGCTCGGCCGCGGCCCCACGGCCTCACCGGCGGGAAGGAACCGTCCGGCCGAGAACTGTCGGCCGTACCCCTCGGCGAACTCGCCGTCGGACCACACCACGTGGCCGCTGATGATCGTGGCGGCCACCGCGCGGTCGTTGCGGTTGACCATGCGGTGGATGCCGCCGAGCTCCGGCATCGCCTCCTCGTGGTAGTCCAGCGACTCGCCGTCGAGGCCGGCCGGGTCGATCACCACCACGTCGGCTCGACGCCCGGGTGCGATCCGCCCGGCGTCGAGCCGGTAGAAGTCGGCGAGTTCTCCGGTGAGCTTGAACACGGCCTCCTCGACGGACAGGAACGGGGTACCCCGACGATCCGCCTCGTGCACGCGCTCGAGCAGGCGGACGCCGAAGTTGTAGAAGGCCATGTTGCGCAGGTGCGCCCCGGCGTCGGAGAAGCCGATGGTGATCCCCGGGGTCCGCGCGAGCCGGTTGGCGACCTCCTCGCGCGCGTTGGCGATGGTGGTGGTCCACCGCAGGTCGGCGCCGTGCTCCACGACCAGGTCGAGGAAGCAGTCAGCGGGGTGCAGTGACCGTGCGCGGGCGACGTCGCCGACGGTCCTGCCGACCAGCGACTCGTCGGGGCAGGCCACGATCAGGGCGTCGTCGAAGTCGCGGTGCCACACCCGTGGGCTGAACCGCTTCTCGAAGTCCCGCCGGAACCAGCGCCGGTAGCCCTCCTTCTCGAGCAGATCGGTGCGGGCCATCTCGTCCTTGAGGTGTAGCGCCTCGCGTCCGGAGCCGAACTCCTCGAAGACCACCAGGTCGATCCCGTCGGCCCACACCTTGAAGGTGGTGGGCAGGTGCTGCCACACGAACCTGCCCCTTCCGAGAGTGTTGGCCACCCATGCCAGCGGCCGGAAGATGCGGTTGACCCACGGCTCGGCCAGGGTGTCCGCGGCGGCGAGGAGTGAGACCCGCAGCGGCTTGCGGAAGAGTCCCGTGCTGGTGGCCACGTAGAAGGCCACGTCGACCTTGGTGTTGAGGTTCGGCACGCCCTGCAGGACCCGGTCGCGCCGGCGGAGGATCCGGCTGAGGCGCCGGAACTCCTTCCACGAGGCGTGTGTGGAGGGCAGGGTCCGCGAGCGGTAGCGGTCGCCGTCCATCTTGTCCCACGGGTTGGTCATGGTGGAGACCCCGAGGAAACCCTGGTCGAGGGCCTCGTCCACCCGCCGTTCGATCTCGCGCAACTCCTCCCGACCGGGGGAGTGCTCCGGATCGGTCGCCCGGCCCAGGCCCATCACGGAGGCGCGGACGTCGGAGTGGCCGAGGAAGCTCGCCACGTTGGGCCCCAGCGGCAGGGCCTCGACCGCGCGCCGCCATGCCGCCGGGTCGGACCAGGACTTCGTGCGCTCGAGTGCCTCGAGGACGGCGTTCCGGGGCAGGGCCTCGACGCGGCTGAACAGGTCGGCCACGTCGACGGTGTCCGAGTAGACCCCGGACAGGGAGCAGTTGCCCACGAGCACGGTGGTCACCCCGTGCCGCACCGACTCGCCGAGCCCGGGGGAGACCAGCAGTTCGACGTCGTAGTGGGTGTGGGTGTCGACGAATCCGGGCATCACCCATCTGCCGCCGGCCTCGATGACGCGGGTGCCGGGCGAGATCGGGAGCGGGGTGGGGCTCACCGCCGCGACGACGCCGGATCGGATCCCGACGTCGGACCGGACGCCCGGCGCGCCGGTTCCGTCGTAGACGGTCCCGCCGCGGATCACGATGTCGAAGTCGGCGCCGCCCGGGCTGGCGTGATCAGTGGTGTCCACGAGGCACTCCCTGGTTTGTGACACAAAACACATACTTCACCAGGCTACCCGGACGCTGGTCCAAGTCCAGACCTCGTCGCGAATTCCCCTGCGCCGCCCGGCCGCCGTGGGGCACCCGCGAGAGGCCGCCGCCCCGGAGTGCCCGTGTCGTCGCGTGGTCACACCCGCTCACGTTTCCCCAG
>NZ_JAALEC010000600.1:0-2020 GCF_014145205.1 Dietzia sp. DQ11-44 | reverse complement strand
CGGCGGCATCGACGGCCGCGTCGACCTCGTCGCGCGTGCTGCCCGAGCGGAGCACCGCCACCAGACGCGCTCCGGGGACGTCGCCGTTCTCCAGTGCCTCCGCTACCGCGGTCCCGATCGCGCCGGCGCCGATCACGGCCACCGCCAACGGGGGGACGGATGCCCGGTCCGGCCGCGCAGAGGGGGAGTGGTGAGGGGTCATGGTGGCCTCACCGTACCCACGGCCCCTCCGCGGCCGCGCGTTCCCGGCGGTTACCCGGTGGAGCCCACGAGCATCGTCGGGGTGATCCCGAGGTTCGCCCCGTCCGCCACCAGTGCCCGGCCCTCGTCCGTCGCAAGCGCGGCTCCCATCGCCTCGGCGTCCGCGAAGAACAGCTGGGCCATCAGGTGGAACTCGGGTGCGGAGCCGTCCGGGCCGGGCAGGAAGCGTGTGACCTTGGCGTCGTCGAGGCCCGGAACCGCGCGGGCGAGGGGGATGTGGGTCCCGTCGTAGTACTCGTCGAACTTCTCGACGTCGTCGGGGGTTCCGTAGAGGACGGTGAGGGTGATCAAGGGGGTCCTTTCGAGGGGCGCTCCATCCGGTCGTCCGGAGGGTCGCGCACCGGGGATGATGCCGCAGTCGGTCGGGTGGGGAGACGGATTCGCCGGTTGTGGTCGGAGTCCGGATCGGTCGGACCGGCTCCCGATGTGCCAGCATGGTCCCCAGAGTCCCGTGGACGGGTCTCCCGGACGAGGGGCGCCGTACCCGGAGCGCGACAAGACGGCCCGCCGGAGGCTGTCATGGCGTGGTTCGTACTCGTTCTGTCCGGGATCCTCGAGGCGGTGTGGGCCACCGCGTTGGGCAGATCCGAGGGCTTCACCCGGCTCGTCCCGTCCGTGGTGTTCGGGGTCGCCCTGGTCGTGAGCATGGCCGGGTTGGCCTACGCGATGAGAGGCCTCCCGGTGGGAACCGCCTACGCCGTGTGGGTCGGCATCGGCGCCTCCCTGACCGTGCTGTACGCCATGGCCACCGGCGCGGAACCGGTCTCGCCGGCCAAGGTGGTCTTCCTCCTGGTGATCATCGGCGGGGTGGTCGGACTCAAGACCGCTGCGTGACCGCCTCGTCAGCGCGGCGCCGGGGTCTACGGTGAGGTGATGAGATCGCGTGCGGCCGGACCACTGGTCGGCCTGGGACTCGTCTACGGGGCCGGGGCCGGCCTGATCATCGGGCTCGCGGTCGCCGGCCCGACCGGCCTGGCCCCGGGCCTGGTCATCGGCGCCGGCCTCGGTGCGGTCGCCGGGAACGTGGCGGAACTCGGGCGTACGGTGGTCCGGAGGCAGGCCCACCGACCCGAGACCCCTCGTGGTCTGCACCGTCATCGACGTCTCCCGAGAGGACCGGTCCACCCATGACCTCCATCACCACAGTCGACCGCGGACCGCGTGTCGTCGCCCGGCGCGTCACCGTCAACGCCCCCGCCGACGAGTTGTTCGCGCTGGTCAACGACCCCGCGAAGCACGGCCTCGTCGACGGATCGGGGACGGTCCGCGACAACGTCAAGGGCCCGTCCGCCCTGTCCGAGGGTGCGAAGTTCACCACGAGGATGCGGATGTACGGCGTCCCGTACCGCATCACCTCCACGGTGACCGAGCATGTCGACACCCCGGAGCTCAAGGTCGTCGAGTGGGCCCACCCCGCCGGGCACCGCTGGCGCTGGGAGTTCACCCCGACCGCCGACGGGCGGACCGAGGTCACCGAGAGCTTCGACAACCGTGAGTCGAAGATCGGGCGGGTCATGGAGCGCGTCGGGATGGCGGAGAAGAACGCCGCCGGGATCACCGAGACGCTCTCGCGCCTGGCCGCGAGGTACGAGTCGAACCGCTGACGATCCGGCCGCGCGCCGCGGGCCGGGCGCGGTCTAGGCGCGCGTGAGGAGCAGCGGAGCCGCGGCGATCCGGGACCACGGGCCACCGACGAAGGTCAACCCCAGGAGCCGGCGGTCGTCCAGCGCACGGAACTCGTCGCGGACCCAGCGCCACG
>NZ_JAALEC010000599.1:0-4699 GCF_014145205.1 Dietzia sp. DQ11-44 | reverse complement strand
CAGCGTCAACTTGTGGAAGTCAGGTCTGGTGGGTAGTAAGATCCTCGAGCAAGAACCCACGGGGCGGTATGCCGTCACCAACCTCGGAGCTCTGCTTTTCTCGAATGCGCTGACTGATTACCCGACTCTTGAGCGTAAGGCGGCTCGGGTTGTGAAGTACCGCGGCAAGAATAAACTGACTGCCGAACGCGAACAACTGGGGGCACGGGGGTACGCGTGCGGTTTCGAAGGTCTGGTTTCGTATATTGATAGCCTATTGCCAGCGAACGAAGTAATTGGAAAAGCGTTGCGCACCGAAGTGAGCATGTTTCCTCCTACTGTGATACGTGAGCTCGTTGCCAATGCGTTGGTTCATCAGGACTTCTCTATCGGCGGTGCCGGCCCGATGATTGAACTTTACGATGATCGTCTGGAAATAACGAATCCTGGAACGCCCCTTATTGACCCCGCTCGTTTCGTCGATGCCGCGCCGAGGTCGAGAAATGAGAAGCTCGCATCGATGATGCGACGGTGCCATATTTGTGAGGAACGAGGCAGTGGCTGGGATCGGATCGCAGCCGAGATTGAGTTTCATCAGTTGCCAGCGCCTTTGATCCGGGTCGATGAGAACCACACGACAGTCGTTCTCTACGCCCATAAGGACCCACGGTCGATGGACCGCGAGGAACGGGTGCGCGCCGTCTACCTTCACGCCTGCCTGAGATACGTGAGCGGTGAACGAGCGGTCAACTCGTCAGTTCGTGAGCGCTTCGGCCTTGGGGACAGGGAGTCCTCAACTGCGTCTTCGTACATCCGTGATGCGCTAGATGCCGGGGTCATCGCTCCCCATGACCCCGACGCTGGCAGGCGGCACATGCAGTACGTGCCGTTTTGGGCGAAGCGGGCGTCATCCCTTTAGTGGGTAGCTGCCCGCCCGGGCCCTTCAGCGTGCTGACCAGCGCTGATCCTTTTCAGATGTAACTGCTGGCGCGCAACCGCGCGCGGTACCCGGTACGCGCCAGGCCAAGTTGGTTCCCGACGTCGGAGTCGTCCCCAACCCGGCCGAGGTGGTGATGACGGCCAACCGGGGGTAGCGCGCTCGCGGCATACTGCCGGCGCGACCTGCGGTCACCCGCCCA
The DNA here is from genome assembly GCF_014145205.1 of Dietzia sp. DQ11-44. NCBI lineage: Bacteria > Bacillati > Actinomycetota > Actinomycetes > Mycobacteriales > Dietziaceae > Dietzia > Dietzia sp. DQ11-44. The sequence continues at coordinate 3,581 of NZ_JAALEC010000599.1, read as the reverse complement.
GACACCAGAACTCGATCCAGGGTCATAGGCCTCTGGCGGTGAAGTTCGCCGCGACACTGCTGGTGAACCGGTGCCCGTGTGCTCTAGCGGGCCCTGACCTGGTGACGGGAAGCAGGACCGGTCGCGAGCGACACCTGTCGCTCGCGCCGCTGCCGATCAAGCGTATCCACGACCGGTGGATCGGCGACTACGCGCGCGGCGGTCGATCTGCTCAACGAGCTCGACTGCTGAGTGCGGACACGCATCGGGGTCACGCCGGTGATCGCGACGATGCGGACCGGGCGCATAACGACCTGTTTACAAACCGCGTGTGCTGCTGGGATGATCTGCGACAGCATCGTAGTGAGCGTGCGGGTCCGTCCACCGCTGTCGACCGGCGACCCGGTCCCCACCGCACCATCCGTCGAGCGCGACGAGACGCCGGGAGTGCGCCATGACCGGGACCAGGACCGCCATCCGTCAGACGCGTCGGGGTGCCGCGTGCGCCCTCGCCCTCCTGCTGTTGTTCTGCGCGGGTCTCGTCGCCGGGGTGGGATCCGCGGCGGCTCAGTCCGCCGCCCCGCCGCCCGTGCCGCTCCCGTCCGCCGACCCGTTCTACACTCCCGACGGGCCGATCGCCGATCTCGCGCCGGGGACGGTGATCGAGAGCAGATCGATGTCCTACGGTTCGCTCGAACGCGCCACCCCGCTCACCAGCACCCAGGTGCTCTACCGGACGACCGACCAGGCGGGCGGCCCGAGCGCCACCGTCGCGACGATCCTCAGACCGCTGGTCCCGGGGCCCGCCAGGCTGATCTCCTACCACATGGCCTACGACGCCCTGGGCTCCGAATGCGACCCCTCCTACACCCTGACCGGGAACGGAACGCCCAGCCAGGCGGGGATCGCGGAACAGGGGGTGATCGCCGGGTACCTCGCGGCCGGTTACACCGTCGTCGTCCCCGACTACGAGGGTCCCGACCTGGAGTGGACGATCGGGCGCCAGTCCGCCTACGCCGCCCTGGACGGGGTCCGCGCGACCATCGACCACCTCGGACTACCCGCCTCGACCCCGGTCGGACTGGTCGGATACTCCGGCGGGTCCGTCCCCACCCAGTGGGGCGCCGAGATGGCGCCGACCTACGCGCCCGAACTCAATATCGTCGGCGCGGCCGCCGGAGGGCTCCCGGTGAACGTGGCTCACAACCTCCCGTACGTGAGCGGGAGCACTTCGTGGGCTGGGGTCATCCCCGCGCTGGTCGTGTCCTATCAGCGCGCGTACGGACTGGACACGGTCAGCTTCCTGTCGGACTACGGCCGACAGCTCGTCGAGACGGTCAGCTCTCAGTGCATCAACGCCTTCGCCGCCGACTACCCCGGACTCACCGATGCCCAGATGGTCCGCGCCCCGTACACGTCCCTTCTGGACATCCCGGCGGTGGTGAGTGCGATCGGGGACAACGTGATGGGCACGACGGGCACGCCACGGGTTCCGATGCTGCTCGCCGTGGGCAACGTCGACGGGATCGGCGACTCGGTCATGGTGACCGCGGACGTCGCAGGCCTGGCGCACGAGTACTGCACCCGCGGGGTCGCCGTCACCTACGCGCAGTACGACCGCCTCGGCCACTCCGAGGCCTTCGTGCCATTCCAGGCGCAGACAGCCCAGTTCCTCACCGACCGGTTCGCCGGCGTCGCCCCCGCCTCCAACTGTCAGGGGGCCTGACCGCCGGTCCGCCGCCCGCGGGATCGCGGTCAGGCGGTCGTCTCGTGCAGGTTCGCCGCCGACACGTGGCGGATGATCTCGAGCACCCGGGGGTAGGCGCGGGAGTCCCCGGACACGAGCGAGACGTGGTCCTCGTCGTTGAACAGGATCATCTTGGCCTTCCCGCCGGCCCGGGTGACCGCGTCCACGTACCGCTGGGAGTTCTCGGGCGCCACGGTCACATCGCGGGCCCCGTGCATCGCGACCACCGGTGTGCCGGGGTCGATGTTCTGGATGGGGTCGACCTTCGCGTACCTCCCCGAGACCTCCGACGGGGTGCCACCCATCGCCGTGACGATCCTGTCGTCGCCGTGGGTGGCCGCGTAGACCATGTCCAGGGGGCCGGCGATCGAGACCACCCGCGTCGGGCGGAACTCGGGCTTCGCGCCGACCTCGTCGTCGTCCAGCAGGTGTCGGGTGCCGCCCCACACGGCGAGTTGGGCTCCCGCGCTGTGTCCCACCACCAGCTCGTCGTCGGTGGTGATCTGCGGGAACCTCTTGTCCACCTCGACCACATGGTCCAGTGCGCTCGCGACGTCGTGGAAGGTGGTCGGCCATCCGCCGCCCGACCCCACGCGTCGGTATTCGATGTTGTAGACGGCCATGCCGCGGCTGGCGAGCTTGCGGGCGAGCGGATCGAAGGAGTCGGCCCCGATCTGGTCCTGCCACGCCCCGCCGTGGATGAGGACCGCCAGGGGGATCGAGTCGACCCGCTGTTCCCCGGCCGGGAGGTAGAGGTCAGCCCAGTTCTGCTCCGGATCCGGGGCGTCGTGCGTGGGGTACTCGAACCGCTGGACGGTCACCTCGTCGAGCCTCGCCGGGGCACCCGGGTCGGTCACCACGACCGGCGCCGCGCCGGTGGAGACACATGCGGACCCCACCGCCAGGACCGTGGTCAGACCCATGCTGATCCGCGCGGCTCTCATCGGCGGTGACCAACGTCGTCGCTGTGGCATGGGCACCCATTTTCTCAGGAAGAGTTCAGGTCGAGGGTGGACCGGCTTGTGCTGGATGCGTCAGCCGATCGCGTCGGTCCGGTGGGGGGCCCGGATCGGGTAATGAAATCCATCTTAGAATGCACGACGCGATATTACTAAGGAGGCCCCCGGTGTGGGAGGTGGTCGCTACCGGACGACCCGGACCCGTCCGGGCTCCGGGGCGCTCAGCGGGCCCTCGTCCTCCACGTACCGGAGCAGGGCGTCGATGTCCGTGAGGCCGGCCTCACGGCGATCCCCGCGCTCGGCGAGGGGCGAACCGTTGAACTCCGGTGAGGCGATGAACTCGTTGACCACGACGGTGTACTCGCGGGCCGGATCGACCGGTTCGTCGTCGACGCGGAGTTCGGTGACCCTGGCACCGACCGGTCGACGGGCATCCACGGTGTAGCTCACGTTGGACGAGACCGCCGGGCCGTTGTCGCCGATGTCGTCGGCGAAGTGGTCGAACGCCGCCTGGAGCTCCTCGCCGGTCACGGTCACCAGGTAGAGGCGGTCGCCGTAGGGCTGCACGGTGTGCAGGGTCGCGTAGTCCAGGGGGCCCTGCGGCAGGTCCGTGCGCAGCGAGTCCGGGTTGGACAGCGCGAGCTGTGCGCCACGGCCCCGCGTGGCGTGGAGCTGGCAGTCGGCGATGACGTCCGCCAGGGGGGACTCCCCGTTGGCGTCCATCCGCCGGGGGATCGTCTCGGTGGCGGAGCCCAGGGGGGTGCGGGCCGCCGGTGCGGCGGCGGCACCGGCCTGGCGCACGAGCTCCTCGGTGCCGGGGTCGGGTTCGATGTCGAGGTTCACCGTCTGGTTGAACGCCGAGGTCTGCGGGCGGATCACGTCGCCGGTGGCGGGGA
>NZ_JAALEC010000598.1:0-1755 GCF_014145205.1 Dietzia sp. DQ11-44 | reverse complement strand
TTCGCGATCCGTGGCCGCACCGGTGGTGCCGAGGTGGGCGATCCCCGCCCCGCCGGAGGTGCCCTGGTCAACCCCGAGGGCGCGTCGGTCACCCCGGCCGAGACGAGCCGCCAGCAGCGGGTGTCCACCTCGCTCATCGCGCCGCACGACATGACCGCCTTCGCGCTGGTCTCCGGCGACCACAACCCCATCCACGTCTCCGACACCGCGGCCGACCTCGCCGGCCTGGGCGGCGTGATCGTCCACGGGATGTGGCTCTCGGCCGCCGCGCAGCACGCGGTCCAGGCCTCGGACGGGAAGACCCCCGCCCTGCGGATCGCCGGCTGGACCGCCCGTATGCTCGCCCCGGTCCGACCGGGCGACCACATCAAGGTCCGTGCCGTCCAGACCGGCCGTCTCGCCGGCGGCCAGGTCCTCGAGGTCACGTGCACGGTCGACGGTGCCACCGTCATGGCCGCCACCGCCCTGACCGAGGCCCCGCGCACCGTCTACGCCTTCCCCGGCCAGGGCATCCAGGCCAAGGGGATGGGCATGGAGGGACGCACCCGCTGCCCGGCGGCCCGCGAGATCTGGGACCGCGCCGACGCGCACACCCGCGAGGCCCTCGGCTTCTCCATCCTCGCGCTGGTCCGTGAGAACCCGACCGAGGTGACCGTCCGTGGCACCGTCCACCGGCATCCCGACGGCGTGCTCTACCTCACCCAGTTCACCCAGGTCGCCATGGCGTGCCTCGCGGTGGCGCAGCGCGCCGAGCTCGAGGCCGACGGGTTGTTCATCGACGGTGCCTACTTCGCCGGCCACTCGATCGGCGAGTACGACGCTCTGGCGGCCATCTCCGGCACGCTCGAGCTCGAGCCGCTGCTGGAGATCGTCTTCCAGCGCGGAGCGACCATGCACGAGCTGGTCCCGCGCGATTCCGAGGGCCGGTCCGACTACCGGATGGCCGCGATCCGGCCGTCGCAGATGGGCATCGGCGACGACGAGGTCGTGGACTGGGTGGCCGCCGTGGCCGAGGACTCGGGTGAGTTCATCGAGATCGTCAACTACAACCTCGCGGGATCCCAGTACGCGCTGGCCGGCACCGTCGCCGGCTGCAAGGCGCTGGAGAAGGCCGTCGAGCGTGAGCTCGAGCGGTCCGGGGGCAAGAACGCCTTCATCCTGGTGCCGGGCATCGACGTGCCCTTCCACTCCACCGTCCTGCGCGGCGGCGTCCCGGACTTCCGGGCCACCCTCGACGCGCTGATCCCGCACGACATCGACATCTCGGTGCTCGTGGGCCGCTACATCCCCAACCTGGTCCCGCGCCTGTTCAGCCTCGAGCGTGACTTCGTGCAGGAGATCGCCGACCTCGTGCCGGCCGACTCCCTCGCCGACGTCCTGGCCGACTGGGACTCCTGGTCCGCCACCCCGACGCGTCTGGGACGCCTCCTCCTGGTCGAGCTGCTGGCCTGGCAGTTCGCCAGCCCGGTCCGCTGGATCGAGACCCAGGAGCTGCTCTTCACGCCCGTGGAGCGCGGCGGACTCGGCATCGAGTGCTTCGTCGAGGTCGGTGTGGCGAACGCCCCGACCGTGGCGAACCTCGCCTCCAAGACCCTCGACCTGCCCACGCACCGGGGCCCCCGCGCCCAGGTACTCAACGTCGAGCGCGACTCGGCGGCGTTGTACGGCACCCTGCCGCCCAGCGTGGAGGTCGACGACGACGACTCGGTGGACGCCACCGAGTCCACCACCCCGGCCGCCGACCAGGCGGCCCCC
>NZ_JAALEC010000597.1:0-3789 GCF_014145205.1 Dietzia sp. DQ11-44 | reverse complement strand
GGGGGGGGGGATCGGCGGAGCGCCTGCGCGGGGGCCGGGCTACTCCATGTCCTCGAGCGAGCGGCCGGTGGTCTCCGGGATGAACTTGGCCACGAACAGCAAGGACAGCAGCGCAGACACCGCGTAGAAGCCGTAGGTGAACGTCAGGCTGAACTCGGCCATCGGCGGGAACGCGGTGGAGACCGCGAAGTTTGCCAACCACTGGGCGGCCGCGGCCAGGCCGAGAGCCGCCGTGCGGATGCGGTTGTTGAACATCTCGCCGAGCAGCACCCACACCGCCGGGCCCCAGGACATCCCGAAGAACACGACGAAACCGTTGGCGGCGATCAGCGCGACGAGCCCCTGGGTGTCGCCGAGTTGGGGAGCGAGTTCGCCGTCGGGCCCCGGACCCATCGTGGCGGTGCTGAACATCAGGGCCATCACCGCGAGCGAGACGGTCATGCCGACCGAACCGGTCATGAGCAGCCTGCGACGCCCGATCTTGTCGATCAGCGCGATGGCCACGATCGTCACGACGATGTTCGTGACCGAGGTGATGACGGTCTGGGTGAGCGCGTCCGCCTCGGTGAAGCCGACCGACTGCCAGAGGGACGTGGAGTAGTAGAAGATCACGTTGATGCCCACGGCCTGCTGGAAGACGGACAGCACGATGCCGATCCACACGATCGGCAGGAGGTTCCTGCCGCTCGGGTTGAGCATGTCCTGCCACGACCGCTTCCTGTCCTCGCGGACCGTCGCACGGATCTCCTTGATCCGGTTGTCGACGCCGCTGGACTGGATGGTGCGCAGGACGTCCCTCGCCTCGCCGACCAGCCCCTTGGCCAGCAGGTAGCGGGGGGATTCCGGGATCATGAGCGCCAGTACGCCGTAGGTGATCGCGGGGACCAGCTCGGTGAGGAACATCCAGCGCCAGGCCTGGATCCCCAGCCACAGCTCCTCGATCGCGCCACCGGCCACGGCTGCCAGCCAGGCGTCGGAGAGCAGGGCCACGAAGATGCCGGAGACGATCGCGAGCTGCTGGAGTGACCCGAGGCGGCCGCGTATCGAGGGCGGGGCCACCTCGGCGATGTACGCCGGCGCGATGACCGAGGCCGCGCCGACGCCCAGGCCACCGACCACCCGCCACAGGATGAGGTCCCACGGGCCGAACGCGAGCCCGGAGCCGATCGCACTGACGGTGAACAGCGCCGAGGCCAGGACCATGACGCGGGTGCGCCCCCAGCGGTCGGCGAGGCGGCCCGCGAGATACGCGCCGGCGATACAGCCGAGCAGGGCCGAGGAGACGACGAACCCGGTGAGACCGGCGTTCATGCCGAAGGTCTCCTGGACGGCGTCCACCGCGCCGTTGATGACGGCGGTGTCGAAGCCGAAGAGGAACCCGCCGAGCGCGGCGACCAGGGAGATGATCACCACCCTGCCGGTGTGGAAGGACTCCTCGTCCGAGCTCCTGGCCGAGACGTTCCGTGTGGACATGGCGTACCCCGTTCCCGGGCCGGATGGACGTCCTGATGTCTGGTGAACGGAGCGTAGGCCCGCTACCAATGTGGCGCAAGTCACGTATTCTTTATCGATTGCGGCGTACGAACGCTCTGATCGAGAACACGTTCTAGGCTCGAGGTGTCTCGTCGTCATACCGAAAGGGCCACCGCCGTGAGTGCCTCCCCCGAGCAGATCCGTGCCACCGCCGACTCCTACATCGCCGCGCTGGTCGCCGGCGACCTCGAGGCGGTTCTGGACCTCTACGCCGAGAACGCCACGGTCGAGGACCCGGTCGGCAACGGCACCGTCCACGAGGGCAAGGCGGCCATCCGCGAGTTCTACTCGTCCGTGGTGGCGCTGAAGATCGAGGGCGAGGTGATCGAGGCACGGGTCTGCGGTGACGACCTGCTGTTCAACTTCGAGATCACCACCCACTTCGACGCCGACTCCAAGGCCACCATCAACGTGTGGGACCTCATGACCCACGACGAGCAGGGCAAGATCCGTTCGATGCGCGCGTACTGGACGCCGGAGAACATGCGCTGAACCGGGGCCGCGCGACTGGACTACCCTTCAGGCCATGATCACCGCCATCGTCTTCGTCCACGCCGAGACGGCGCGCATCCCCGAGGTCGCCGAGGCGATCGCCGAGATCGACGGGGTCTCCGAGGTGTACTCGGTGACGGGCACCATCGACCTCATCGTGCTCGTGCGGGCCCGCCGCAACGAGGAGGTGGCCGACATCGTCTCCGACCGCCTGAACAAGGTCCCGGGTGTGGTCGACACCGAGACGCACATCGCGTTCCGCGCGCTGTCCAAGCACGACCTCGAGGCGGCGTTCTCCCTGGGGTACGACGAGTAGGCCCCTCCCCGGTGCGCACAGTTCCGGGGAGGTGCTGCCACGTCGGTCGCGGCGGATGTGCATACTGTCATCACGACTTGCTGATCTCCGGATACGCAGGGGAAGACCGGTGAGAATCCGGCGCTGACCCGCAACGGTGTGCCGTCACCTCGGTGACGACGAGCCCGATTACCTGCCCGGAGGTACGCGACTCTGTCCATCGCCGCGGTCTGCGATCCGGAGTCCTGCACGGTCGGTGGCCGGTGTCGACGGTCGCCCACCTGCGGGTCTCGTGTGTTCGTGGGCACACGACACGATCCGAGGTCTGATCATGTTCCGTCGCCAGTCCAGGTCCACCACGGCGCTCGCCGCGCTGCTCGTCACGGGCGTCGTCGTCGCGGGCTGCTCCCGCGGCGAGGCTCAGGAGAACGCCACCTCGAATGAGGCGTTCGCCGAGCCGGTGACCATCACCAACTGCGAGCGTGAGTCCACGTTCGACGCCCCGCCCGAGCGCATCATCACGATGAACGCCCACGTCACGGAGACCCTCATCCAGATGGGTGCGGGGGATCGGATCGTCGGCCGGGGCTATGCCGATCGCGAGGACGTCCTGCCGGAGGTCGCCGAGGAACTCGAGGCGATTCCCGGGTTGGCCGAGGAGTATCCCAGCTGGGAGCAGATCGTCGATCTGGAACCCGACCTCGTGGTGGCCGGCATGCGCAGCGCGTTCGACGAGAAGGAGGGCCGGAGCCGGGACGCGCTCGACGCGGCGGGCATCGACACCTTCCTGTTCTCCGAGTACTGCGGCGACGGGTTCCCGGACGTCTCCATGCTCGAGACCGACTTCTCCCAGCTGGGCCGGGTCCTCGGCGTCGAGGAGGGTGCGCAGCAGCTCACCGACCGCATCGTCGACCGGATCGAGTCGGTCCGCGCCACCCTGGACGAGGCCGGCGTGACGGGGACCCCGACGTTCTTCTACGACAGCGGTGAGGCGGAGCCCATGACGATCGGCGGCGTCGGCATCGGCCAGCTGATCGGCGAGTACGCGGGAGCCGACAACATCTTCATCGAGGGCGACCGGCCCTACCTCAAGACCACGTGGGAGATCCTCGGCGAACGCCGACCGGAGGCGATCGTCGTGCTCGACTACGGGGCCACCAGCGCCGAGGACAAGATCGAGTACCTGCGTAACCAGCCCATCATGGCCACCACGCCGGCGATCCGCGACGACCGCATCGTGGTGGTCCCCCTGGCCGACTTCTTCGAGAGTTCGCGGATGGCGACCTCGGTGGAGACGATCGCCCGCGAGCTCCACCCCGACGCCTTCGGTGGCTGATATGGCGACGGTCGTCCACGACCGTGGCGGTGGCGCGGGCGATGCGGCGACACCGGCTCCGAGCCGCCCCTCGGCGTCGTCCCGCCTCCCGTCACCGTTCCGCGCCACCAGCCCGGGCCGCGAGACCAGCCCG
>NZ_JAALEC010000596.1:0-2600 GCF_014145205.1 Dietzia sp. DQ11-44 | reverse complement strand
TCCCCCAGCCACAGCAGACCGAGCCTGCGTCGAGGGCGGACGGGCGCCCGGTCCGACACCGGTTCCACCTCCCCTCGGGCGTAGGACTCCTCGGCGACGGGGGGCGGCGGGACCGCGTCGAGTCCCACCCTCGTGTGCATCCGTGTGGGGACGGGGCCGTCACCGTGGCCGAGCGCCTCGCCGCTCTCGCGATCGGCGGCGTCGAACTCCGTGGCACCGCCGGGCGCCGATCGCGCCGCGGCGGCGCGGGCCCGGGACCAGGACGACTGGTGGGGCGCCGGGACGACATAGGTGGGGAAGCGTCCGATCTCGGCCGCCCGGTCCAGGTCGTCGAGCATCTCCCCGGCATCCTGGTAGCGGTCCTCGCGGCTGCGTCGGGTCGCCCGGAGGATCAGGTGGTCGAGGTCCTCCGCCACGGAATCGGACTGGTCGGAGGGCGCCGGGACGTCGGTGTCCAGGCGCCGGTAGGCCACGGCGATCGAGTTGTCCCCGTTGAACGGGGGCTCGCCGGTGAGCATCTCGTAGGCGAGCACCCCCAGGGAGTACAGGTCGGAGCGCCCGTCGGTGTCGGCGCCGGAGATCTGCTCGGGGGAGAGGTAGGCGGCGGTGCCCATCACCACGCTCCGCGAGGTCGCCCTCGACTCGGCCACCGCACGGACGAGACCGAAGTCGGCGAGTTTGACCGCCCCGGTGGTGGAGATGAGGACGTTCTCTGGCTTGATGTCGCGGTGGACCAGCCCGGCCTCGTGGGCCTCGCGGAGTGCGCCGAGGAGGGGGCGGAGCACGGCGGCGGCGGCGTACGGGGGCATGGGTCCGCGCTCGTCCAGTAGTTCGCGCAGCGTGCCGCCCGGGACCAACTCCATCACGAGGAAGGCTGTGTCCCCCTCGACCCCCTGGTCGAAGACCTGGACGATGCCGGGGTCGGAGAGCCGCGCGACCGAGCGCGCCTCGAGGGTGAACCGGTCGACGAAGGCGCGATCGCCGGCGAGGGCGGGGTCCAACAGCTTGACGGCGACGTGGCGGTCCAACCGCTCGTCGGTGGCGAGGTGCACGATCGACATCCCGCCGCGTGCGATCACGGCGTCGAGCCGGTAGCGCCCGTCGAGCACGGTGCCCGGCCCTGGTAGCTGCCCGTCGTGAGTGGTCATGGAGTCCATTCTGCCCGTCGGCGTCCCGATCTCGGTATGCAACCGTGCCGTGCGCCCCGCGGTGGTGACCGCCGGGCCCCGCTGGGACTAACGTGGTGGCCGTGAGTACCGTTCCGCACTGCGATGACGTCCTGCCCGGGGACGTCGAGACGATCAATCTGCCCGAGGTGTCGCGGCGACTGGGCATCCCGGTCACCCGTGTGCACGACCTCCTCCGTGAGGGGGGGTTGATCGCCGTCCGACGTGCCGGGGTGGTGGTGGTCCCCGCGGTGTTCCTGGACGACGACGACGAGGTGGCGCGTTTCCTGCCCGGACTCGTCTCGGTTCTCCGTGACGGGGGTTACCGCGACGAGGAGATCCTGCGGTGGCTCTTCACGGAGGACGACAGCCTGCCGGGTCGCCCCGCGGACGCGCTCCACGGTCATCGCGCGCGGGAGGTCATCCGGCGCGCTCAGGCGATGGCGTTCTGACCCTTCCGGTGGCCCGCCACCACCACCAGGCCACCGCCAGTGAGGCGAGCACCGCGATCCCGGAGAGCACGGGGCTGTAGAGGCTGGTCGATCCGTTCGGACCTATCGCCATCACCAGGAACACGGTCATCCCGACCGCTGCCGTGGTGGCCCGGGGCCCCGGCCTCGCCAGCATCCAGAACGCGGCCACCCAGACGTAGTACCAGGGCCAGGCCAGCGAGTTGAGCACGACGAAGGCCAGCAACGCCAGCATGATGCCGCGGAGCGCCGTCATCCGGTCCCGGCGATGACGCCACCACACGGCCACCAGGACCACGGCGAGGACCACCCGCCCGACCTGCCGGGACACCGCGAGCACGTCCTCGAACCCGGGTGAGTCGGTGACCGCGTGGAACAGGTGCGCTGCCGCGGTCGGTGCGCTGAGGTAGTTGATCACCCTGTCGGACACGGCGATCGCGTCGAACCACCCGATCCCGGTACCGGAGGCGACGGTGGCCAGCCCGAGGACGGCCACCGCGATGGCGGCGGCCAGTGCCGTGTCCCCGAGGGCCCGGACCACCGGTCTGGTGACCGAGGGGTCCTCGCGCCGCCGGGTCAGCGCGATCCACAGCAGGAACGGGGCGACGATCACCGCGGTGGCCTTGAACGCCACCGCGATCCCGATCGCCGCGCCCGCCCACGCCCGGCGACCGTCGAGGGCCAGGACGACCGCCCCGAGGCAGGCGACGAGCGGGAAGATCTCGTTGTGCAGCCCGCCCGCCAGATGGATCACCGACAGCGGCGACGCGCACGCCAGCCAGACCGCGGCCCCCGCGTCCACCCCGGTCCGGCGGGCCGCCGTCACCAGCACCACGGTCAGTGCGGCCAGTGCCACCAACACCGCCACGCGCAGGACGACGATCCCCACCGCGGGGTGCCCGCCGGACACGGCCACCACGATCCTCATGAGGAGCAGGTGGAGCGGGCCGTAGGGAGTGGCGGA
>NZ_JAALEC010000060.1:0-3310 GCF_014145205.1 Dietzia sp. DQ11-44 | reverse complement strand
ACGGCGCGCGGCCGGCGGTACGCGGCGGTCCAGGCCACGAATCCGCCCTCGCCCTGCCCCACGATCACCGCCGAGGTGTGGCCGAGAGCGCGGATGAGGTGCGTGAGGTCGGCGGCCAGCGTCCACCCGTCGTAGCCGCGCGGTGGTTTGTCGGAGTCCCCGTGGCCGCGGAGGTCCACCGCGACGGCGTGGAAACCGGCCTCGGCCAGCGCGACGACGGGCGCCCGCATGGTCCACCAGATGCCGCCCAGGCCGTGGATCATCAGCACCAGCGGTGGCAGTTCACCGGGGACGGTGTCGGGCGGGAGAGCCTCGGCGACGTGCAGGCGGATGCCGTTGGCCGAGACGTCACGATGCCGCCACGACCCGTCGATCCTGACGATCGACGGGTCGGGCGGCCGGTGTGCTGGCGTCTTCAGCTGCGCGTGGCGGGCTGGGGCGTCTCGGTGACCCGGACCGTCCCGGGCCGCGGCTCGGCGCCCGTGGGCATGGCCAGCTTGAGGTCGGACACCGAGTCGATGGTGCGCTGGGGCTTACGGATCTTCTTGATCTTGCGGTAACCCAGCAGCCCGCACACCGCCGCCAGCAGCACCAGCACCACGAAGACGATGAGGAACCCGATCCAGTCCCACGACTTGGTACCGAACCACAGCGAGATGAGCTTCGCCCACATGAAGACGAACGGGAAGAAGGACATGAGGAGCAGCACGAGCGCCGCGACGAAGAAGCCCGACCCGGTGGCCGCCTTCTTGACCTGCTCGGTGACCTCGGTCTTCGCGAGCTCGATCTCCGCGCGGACGAGAGTGGACACCTGCGTCGTGGCGTTCTTGACCAGGGTCCCGATGCTGGCGTCGCCCCGACCGATCGAATCCGCGTCGTGCAGAGGGATCGATGCCTCGGTCGGCGAGTGGGTTCCCTGGGCGTGGCTCACGGTTGTTCCTCCATTGTCAGGCGACGGATGCACCGTCGTCCATCGTGCCACGACACGTGGCTGCCTTCACCCGCTACCCGGTCAGCCGCGCGTGCCCTTCTCCCTGATCTGCTCCATGATGGTCGGATCCGACAGCGTCGAGGTGTCCCCGCCGTCGCGGCCCTCGGCCATGTCCTTGAGCAGGCGCCGCATGATCTTCCCGGACCGCGTCTTGGGCAGCTCGGGCACGATCGTGATGTCGCGCGGCTTGGCGATCGGGGAGATCTCCCGCGACACCTCGGCCCGCAGCTCGTCGATGAGCTTCTGCCGGTCCTCCTCGGCGTCGACGTTGCCGCGCAGGATCACGTAGGCGACGATCGCCTGACCGGTGGTCTCGTCGTTGGCGCCGACCACCGCCGCCTCGGCGACCGCGCGGTGACCCACGAGGGCGGACTCGACCTCCGAGGTGGAGATGCGGTGACCGGAGATGTTCATGACGTCGTCGACGCGGCCCAGCACCCACAGCGCTCCGTCGGCGTCCCACTTGGCGCCGTCACCGGCGAAGTAGTACCCCTCCTCGGCGAACCGGGACCAGTAGGTGTCGCGGTAGCGCTCCATGTCGCCCCAGATGCCGCGGAGCATGGACGGCCACGGCTCGGTGAGCACCAGGAAGCCCTGCTCCTCCGCGCCGACCTCCTTGGCGTCGCTGTCCACGATGGCCACGTCGATGCCGGGCAGCGGCCGCATGGCCGAGCCGGGCTTGGTCTCGGTCACGCCCGGCAGCGGGGAGATCATGATCGCGCCGGTCTCGGTCTGCCACCACGTGTCCACGATGGGGGCCTTGCCGCCGCCGAGGTTGTCGCGGTACCAGCGCCACGCCTCCGGGTTGATCGGCTCACCGACGGAGCCGAGCAGGCGGATCGAGGACAGGTCGTGGGCGGCCGGGATCTCGGCGCCCCACTTCATGAAGGTCCGCACGAGGGTCGGCGCCGAGTAGTAGATGGTGACGCCGTACTTCTCGATGATCTGGAAGTGGCGGTGCTCGTCCGGCGAGTTGGGGGTGCCCTCGTAGACGATGCACTCGGCACCGTTCGAGAGCGGGGCGTACACGCCGTACGTGTGGCCGGTGACCCAGCCGACGTCCGCGGTGCACCAGTAGACGTCCTGGCCGGCCTTGTGGTCGAACACGTTGTGGTGGGTGTAGGACGCCTGGGTGAGGTAGCCGCCGGAGGTGTGGACGATGCCCTTGGGTTTGCCCGTGGTCCCGGAGGTGTAGAGCAGGAACAGCGGGTGCTCGGAGTCGAAGGCCTCCGGCGTGTGCTCGGTGGACTGCTGCGGGACCACCTCGTCCCACCAGACGTCCCGGCCCTCCGTCCACTCGACGTCCAGGCCGGTGCGGCGCACGACGAGGACGTTCTGCACGGACTTCGCGTGCCCGTCGACGCCCTCGAGATTGCCGGCCAACGCGTCGTCGACGCCGGCCTTCAGCGGCGCCGGCTTGCCACGACGGAACTGTCCGTCGGCGGTGATCACGAGCTTGGCCTCGGCGTCGTCGATACGGGAGCGCAGGGCGGCGGGCGAGAAGCCGGCGAACACGACGGAGTGGGTCAGGCCGAGGCGGGCGCAGGCCAGCATGGCGATGTAGACCTCGGGCAGCAGCGGCATGTAGATGGCCACCCGGTCGCCGGCGACCAGCCCTAGGGAGCTGAGGTAGTTGGCCGCGCGGCTGACCTCGTCCTTGAGTTCGGCGTAGGTGATGTCCCGCGCGTCGTCCTCGGGCTCGCCGATCCAGTGGATGGCCACCCGGTCGCCGTTGCCGGCCTCGACGTGGCGGTCCACGCAGTTGTGGGCCACGTTGAGCGTGCCGCCCACGAACCACTTGGCGACCGGGGCGTCGGACCAGTCGAGGACCTCGGACCACTCGGTCGACCAGTCCAGGCGCCGTGCCTGCTCGTCCCAGAACGCGAGTCGGTCGGAGGCTGCGACGTCGTAGAGGTCGGCCTGCGCGTTGGCCTGTGCGGTGAAGTCGGGGTCGGGGGCGTAGGTCTGGGTGTGGTCGTGATCGGTCATCAGCGGCTCTCTCTCGGGATATGTGTTCACGGCGGCCGGAGTCGACACGGCGGAAACGACCGGACCGGTTTCTGTGAGCGTAGTCACATACCTGGTGCCGTGTTTCGCAACACACCCGATAGGGGGACGCGGGGGGAGGCGGGGTCAGGACCTCGGCTCGCGGCCTGCGGATTCGCCGGTCTCCCCGCCCTCCGCAGGGGTGCCGCCGGCACTCTTCGGGGTCTCGGCCCTCGCGTTGTCGGGGCCGTCGCCCACCGCGGTGGCGGGTGACGTCGTCGTCGTCGCAGTCTTCCCCGCGCCCTCCGGCGCCTCGCCCGGCGACGTCCCGAC
>NZ_JAALEC010000595.1:0-1570 GCF_014145205.1 Dietzia sp. DQ11-44 | reverse complement strand
TCCTCCAGTGCCGTCAGGCAGGCCAACGCCCGACGCGCCGAGCTGGTCTCGGGGTCGGTCGCCCTCGCGGTGAGCGGCCGCGCGCAGGCCGCCGAGGCCGCCGGGGACGACTCAGCCGGTGCCCTGTCGGCGGGCCGTGGCACCGGCTGACGGGCCGTGGATATGCTGACCGGCATGGCCAAGGACATAGTCCCGATCGAGCTCGGTCTCCCTGAGGGAGACGTCACGACCCTCTGGGCGCCCAGTTGGCGGGAGGACAACGACGACTGGGAGGCGTTCCTCGGCCTCGACGAGGACCTCTACGCGTTCGATTCGACCGCCGAACTCCTGGCCCTGGTCCGGAGCGGCGCGCAACATGATCTGCAGGACCACCCGTCCTGGGACGAGTTCGCGAACTCCGACGTGCTGGCGTTCCGCGCCGCGGACGAGAACTGCTACGACCTCGTCGGCGTCCTCGAACTCCTCGGCGAGAACCCCACGGAGTCCTCGGTCGACGAGATCGACCAGTCCTTCACCATCGCCCGCTCGATCGGCGAGGTGTGCGAGTTGGACACCGTCACCAAATTCTTCAACGGCAACCCGATCCTCGCCGCCGTCACCCGCGGGATGGACGAGTTCTACGGGCGGGACGGGTTGAAGCTGTGGAAGTCCATCCGGAAGACCGTCGCCAAGGGCTGGGACGACGTGCTCGACGCGATCCAGGACGTCATGACCACGCCCGAGGTCCCGCGCGCCGAGGTCGATCGCGCCCGAGCGGACCTGGAGGCCGCTGAGGCCGCGCTCCCCGAGCCCGCGCCCGAGCCCGAGGTCGCCCCCACCGGGTACCCGGAGGGTTCGCTGTGGGAGACGGTCGGGATCGACCCCGTGAAGATCACCTTCGCCGATCAGGAGTACCTGAGCCTGCGCTGCTATCTCGGCGATCGGCCGGTGTTCCTCGGCGACGGGGACCAGGCGTACGTGTTCACCAGCGCCCGCGGCCTGTCCCGGTACCTGGCCGACCACGACGACGAGACGCTCAGCCACGTGGCGACCTACGAGCGCGTCAAGATCGCGGCGATCGACGGCAGCCTGGACGTCCACGTGACCGAGGACAACACCTACGTCCTCGCCGGCCTCGACCGCGACATCGAGGTCGGCCCCGGGATGGTCGACTCCGGTCAGCTCGCGCTCGCCGTGGAACTGGTCACCGACCTCGCGAACTACGTGGGCGACTCCGACCTCGAGGCCGCGGTCACCGGCCGAGGAACCTCGTTGCGCCGGTTCCTCCACTACGTCCTCAACCCGGACGACGCCAGGCTGCTCGAGCCCAGCGCGCCGTTCGACGACGAGGCGGGCGAGTGGCGCGACCTGGTCGACGACGTCGAGCGCCTGATGACCACCCCCGACATCGCCTGACCCGCCTGGCCTGACCTCGCCCGGCCTCCCCGGCCTCGCCGTCTCGCCCGGCGTCCCCGGCCTCGCGCGGCGTCATCGAAAAGAGCGTTCCGCACATTTCCACTCGGCCGATGCGGTCGAAACACTCTTCTCGATGGGCTGGTCGGCGGGCTGGTCGGCTGGTCGGCGGGCTGTC
>NZ_JAALEC010000594.1:0-3023 GCF_014145205.1 Dietzia sp. DQ11-44 | reverse complement strand
TGGCGGGTACGGGGATGCGGGTCATGCGCCGTCCCAGTGCCGGCGCGGACGGCCTCGATCCGGGCCCGCTTCTCGCGATCGAACCGCTCCCCGGCGGTGTGCCCGAGCGCCTCGTGGATCGCGGACGCCTCGGTCGAAGTGAGGTGCGCACGGAGCTCGGCCATGCCGTCCACCCCGCGCCGGACGCTGACCCGACGCTCACGCGCCGCGGCAGCACACCGGGCCAGCACCCCTTCCGGGTCGAAGTCCGCGATGATGCTGTCGGTCTTGGCCAGGATCGCGTTGCGGCCGGGTCGCTCGCCGGCGTCGACGGAGTCCAGCAGCCAGTCCACGACCAGTCGGTGCACAGCGTCCAGGACGGAGGGATCGACTGTCCGCATCTGCCGGACGAGCATCCCCGCCGTGCGCTCGTCCAGCAGGCCGGACCCCATCGCCTCGACGATCCCCGGGAAGCTGATGGCGAGATCCCGGGCCAGCGTGAGCATCGCTGACGCGCGGTGGTGATGAACACCGTAGGTGGCGACCAGTTCCGCACAGGCGACGTCGAACGGGTCGAGCACCGCGTGGTCGCGCGGGCGCTCTGGCCCGTCGGGGTCGTAGTACCCGGCCTCGACGTCTCGGGCGAACTGCTGCTCCTCGCACAGTGCCAGGAGATCGTGGCAGGCCTGCAGACGGGCGGCAGCGGCGCGGTTCTCCGTGCGGAGGGCGTCGAGGGCGGCCAGGCCGGCCGCCGCGATCCCCGAACCGTGTTCTGCCGACATCCGGCTCCCCCTTCTGCGATAGCGAGGCGATCGCTCGTGTGTTCGATAGGGAAACACTAGCAACGGGGTACGACATGGTGGTTCGACCACGACCGATGCGAATGACGCGCCGGGGCGCCGGGCGCCGGGCGCCGGGGCGGCGGCGCGGCGGGACGTGCGGTGTCATCGAAGGGGTCTGGGATGGGGATGGGGATGACGTGGAGGGAGCGGAGCGGGCCGCTCCGGACCGCTCAGCCGCCCAGCAGGGCCCGGTAGTGCTCGGCGAGGCCGGGGTAGTAGTCGGGTTCGAAGCTCAGCGCCTCCGGATCCCGCCCCGCCTCGGCCTCGACCAACCGGTCCAGGTAGTACTCCCATCCGGGACCGATCGAGGAGGCGGACTCGGCATCGGCGATGTCCTGTTCCAAGGAGATGACGGCCTCGTCGTCGTCGCCCTCGATCCTCACGGTGAGCAACCACCCGCCCGGACCGGTCCGCACCACCAGGAGGCCCGGCGCCTCGCAGGTCACCACCTCGACACCGTCGACGGGATCGCCGTCCTCGGCGGTCATGGTCAGTTGGACGGTGCCGGACGCCGGGTCGCCCGACCACGGGCCGATCCACCGGGCGGTGCGGGCCGGATCGGTGACGGCTGCCCACGCCTGCTCGCGGGACATGGGCAGGCGGCGGGGGAACACGACGGCCCCCGAGTCGTCGAGGTATCCGGAGGCCGTGGGCGTGGCGGACATGGCGTCTCCTCGCGATCAGAGGGGCGCCGGGAGTGGTGTCAGCGCAGCGCCGGCATCAGCGTATCGCGCATCGGCGCGATGAAACGGCCGAAGTTGTCCCAGTTGTGCAGGCCTGTGGGCAGGTAGTCGACCCGGGCGGGGATGCCCAATTCGTCGAGGCGTCGGTCCATGGCGACGGTGCACGCGTGGGTGGCGATCTCCAGACCGGTGCCCTGGGAGAACCGGAGCAGGTCACGGCCGTTGCGGTCCCATTCGGTGGCGTCGGGCATACCGGTCGCGGTGGCGAGGTACAGGGTCTTGCCGCGGAGCTTCTCGGCGTGGAGCAGCCCGTCGTTCTCCGCGTAGGCCGGGTCGGTCCGCGGACCCCACAGGTTCGCGATGTTCCCGCCGCGGGTCTCGGTGACGATCTTGGCCAGGACGAATCCGAGATCGTCGCGCGCGGTGTAGCAGCCGGCGATCGCGCCGACGGCGGAGAACAGGTCGGGGCGCCGCTCGGCCAGGGTGACCGCGCTGGCGGCCCCCATCGACAACCCGGCGACACCCCGCTTGCCGGTGAAGGGCAGTTCGCCCGACTCGAGCAGCGGGGGCAGCTCCTCGGTGAGGAAGGTCTGCCAGGCATTGCGGCTCAGGACCGGGTCGTCGTTCTGCCAGTCCGCGTGCAGGGAGCCGTCGGCGCGCGCCGGCATGACCAGGGTGACGTGCTCGCCGGCGAAGGCGTCCTGGACGCCCCCCGGCAGGAGCCACCCGCTGGGCGACGGCGAGTCGACGCCGTCGAGGAGGTAGAGCATCGGGGCCGGGGCGTCGGACGCGGGCCGCCAGATCTCCACCGGCAGCACCCGGTTCATGGACTCGGACGCGATCCACCACCGCTCGAAGCGGGTGTCGCCGCCGGCCACGCGTGGGTCGCCGATCTCCTTGTGGCGGACCTCGGAGACGGTGACCGGCTCCGCCTCCATCCCGATGGGCGGGGTGGCCAGTGTGTTCTGTGAACCGGTGCCGAGTGGCGGGAGCGTCCCCAGGCCCGCCAACGACTGCGTCCCGGTGGACCCTGTCGAGCCGATGGTCGCCGAGCCGGCGCCGGCGCTGGACGGGTCGACGCTGCCCCCGAGCTCATTGATCGAACCGATATTGCCCGACGAGCCAGACGAGCCCGACGAGCCCGGGAGCGACTGTGCGGAGACCGGCATCGCGATGCTGCCGATCAGCCCGAGGGCCAGGACGGGCGCCAGTGTCGGGGTGAGCAGACGGGAGAGCCCCGGGGCGGACCGGCGGGGCGAGAGAGAACGGGGGACGGCGGACGAGCGGCGGTCGGACACGGGGCTCCTAGGTCGAGCGGAACGGGATGCGACCGTCGAACAGGCCCGAGACGGTGACCTGACGACAATAGTGCGCCGCCCCCGCCGCGCGCGACCCTCTACTCCCTGGTGTCGCGGGGGAGCGTCGGCCCGGAGAGGTCGGAGGGGCCCGGCTCCGGGGTCCCCGCGTCCTGCGGGGTGGGGCTCGTCCCCGTCTGCCCGGTGGGCGTCGCGGCGTCCGC
>NZ_JAALEC010000593.1:0-428 GCF_014145205.1 Dietzia sp. DQ11-44 | reverse complement strand
GCCACCCGCTACGACAAACTCGCGATAACCTACCGCGCCGCCGTCACCCTCTGTGCAATTCTCACCTGGCTACGCCGATTGGGAGACACACCCTAGCTGCGCAGTGCGGATCGGGCGGGTCTCGCCGACGCCGAGGCCGCCACGTATGCCCGGACGAGCGTGCTCGCCTGCCTGCGAATCTCTGATCGGTCGTGGTTCGGGCTCGACCCATATACGCTCGGTTCATCCTGATCCGACTAAAGTGAAAGGACGAACCAATGATCATTCTTGGCGCAATTCTCCTGATCCTCGGATTCCTCTTGGACATCCCCATCCTCTGGACGATCGGCCTCGTACTCGTGGCGATCGGCGTGATCCTCTTCATCCTCGGCGCAGCCGGCCGGGCGGTCGGTGGACGTAAACACTGGTTCTGACCCCGGGTCCGGGCC
>NZ_JAALEC010000592.1:0-2063 GCF_014145205.1 Dietzia sp. DQ11-44 | reverse complement strand
ACCTGGCTACGCCGATTGGGAGACACGCCCTAGCTCCGGCGATCCCTGACTGCCCCTGACTGCCCCTGACGACCCCTGCCGCACCCATCGCGCCCGGCACCCCCCGGCCCGCGTGCACACTGGTGCAATGAGTCAGCCCCCCACGCCGCCCGAGATCCTGGTCGGCCCCATGCTCCGGTACGTCGACAGCACGGACGCGACGGTGTGGGTCGAGGTGTCCGCGCCGTGCACGGTGACGATCCGCGCCGGCGACGGCGAGGCCTCCGAACAGTCGTGGGGTGTCCACGGGCACCACTTCGCGGTGCTGCACCTTCGTGATCTCGAGCCGGGCGTGGAGACGCCCTACGAGGTGGCGCTCGACGGTGTTCCCGCCTGGCCACTGGAGCCGGATCGCCCCAGCGTCATCCGCACCCCGCGCGCCGACGACACGGTCCGCCTGTCCTTCGGGTCCTGTCGTCGGGGGGAGAGCCAGACCCCGGTGGCGCTGCGCCGGATCGGGGCCGATGCCCTGGTGGCGCTCGCGCATCAGATGGCCCACACGGCGCACGACGACTGGCCCGACGCCATGCTGTTGCTCGGCGACCAGGTGTACGCCGACATCCCCAGCCGGGAGATCACCGAGCGGCTGGCGGCGCGCCGTCGGGCCGGGGAGGGGCCCCGGTCGGTGCGCGACTCCGCCGGTGACGGTGGGGACCGGGACGTGTCCGGGGAGATCTGCGACTTCGAGGAGTACTCCTGGCTGTACCACGAGTCGTGGCGCGACCCGGACGTGCGCTGGTTGCTGTCCACCGTGCCGAGCTGCATGATCCTCGACGACCACGACCTGCGCGACGACTGGAACTCCTCCCACGCCTGGCGCCGCGAGATGACGGCCCAGCCGTGGTGGCGCGACCGCGTGAGGGGGGCGTTCGCCAGTTACTTCGTCTACCAGCACCTGGGCAATCTCGCGCCGCGGGAGCTGGAGCAGGACGAGGTGTACCGGGCGGTCCGGGGTGCCCGGTCCGATGCCGAACGCGAACGGATCCTCGACGAGTTCGCCCTGTCCGCCGACGCCGACCGGGGCACCGCGCGGTGGAGCTTCAGTCGCGACTTCGGGCGGGTGCGGGTGGTGATGCTCGACGTGCGGGCCTCCCGCCGGCTGGACCCCGCCGACCGGCGCGTGATGGACCCGCAGGAGTGGGAGTGGGCGCGGGAGGCCTGCCTCGGGGCCGAGGTCGACCACCTGGTGATCGCGTCGTCCCTGCCCGCGTTCATGCTGCCGGCGCTGCATCATCTCGAGGGGTGGAACGAGGCGGTGAGCCGCGACCGACCGGAGAAGCCGCTGAGCGCCCGGATCGGCGAATGGGTGCGGCTGACGGTGGACCTCGAGCACTGGGCGGCCTTCCGCAACAGTTTCGACGACCTGATCGGGTTGCTCACCGAGGTGGCGGCCGGGGATCACGGGCGCGCTCCCGCCTCGATCCTCATGCTGGGCGGCGACGTCCACTGCTCCTACCTCGAGGAGGTCGAGCTCACCGCGCCGCGGGTGACCGGGTCGCCGACGCGGGTGCACCAGCTGGTCATGTCCCCGTTCCGCAATTCTCTACAGAAGTCGATCCGGATGGTCAACCGGATCTCGGTGCGGTCTCCCGCGCCCGCGCTGACCCGTCGGCTCGCCGAGGCCGTGGGCGTCCGGGAGCCACGTGTCAGGTGGGAGGTCACCGACGGGATCTGGTTCCACAACGGGGTCATGACCCTGGTGATGCGCGGCCGCCGCGCCACCGTCAAGGTCGAGCACGCCCACGTCGAGTGGCCGGCCGGGGGCCTGGGGAGGGTCCTCACGCTGCTACCCGGTCTGGCGCCGGACTCCTGGGGTCGGAGGGGGCGACGACGACGAGGTGGGGATGACCTCGACGCCAAGCCCCGTCAGGTGTTGCGCAGGACGCTGACCAAGGAGCTCACCGACTGACCGGGGACCCGCCGGCCCGGTGTCGCCCGCCGGCCCGCGTGTCGGCGACGGTTCAGTCCAGTTCCGCGCGGAGTTCGCGCGCGGCGGCCGTGGGGTCGTCCGCGTCGGTGATCGC
>NZ_JAALEC010000591.1:0-1152 GCF_014145205.1 Dietzia sp. DQ11-44 | reverse complement strand
CGGGGGCGGGATCGCGGCGGGCGCTCTTGGCCAGGATCACCGCGGTGGTCGAGACCAGCATCCCCGCGAGGATGGCTACCAGGTAGCCCCACACCGGGTTGATGGCGAACACCACGAACAGGCCGCCGTGCGGCGCGTAGGACTCCACCGAGAATGCCATGATGAGCGCTCCGGTGACTGCGCCACCGGCCATCATGGACGGGATCACGCGGACGGGGTCGGCGGCGGCGAACGGGATCGCGCCCTCGGTGATGAAGCTGGCGCCCAGCAGGAACGCGGCCCGGCCGTTCTCCTGCTCGACCTCACTGAACAGCCGCTTGCGGACGACTGTCGCCAGGCCCATGGCCAGCGGCGGCACCATGCCGGCGGCCATCACCGCGGCCATGATCCGGAGCGAGGCCGGGTTGTCGGCGACCAGTCCGGCGGTGGCGAAGGTGTATGCGGCCTTGTTGACCGGTCCGCCGAGGTCGAAGCACATCATCAGCCCCAGGATGATGCCCAGCAGGATCACCGAGGAACCGCTCATCCCGCCCAGCCACGACTCCATGGCGGAGGTCAGCGAGGCCAGCGGACGGCCGAGCAGCAGGAACATCAGCAGGCCGATCGCGAGCGAACCGAGCAGCGGGATCAGCACCACCGGCATGAGGCCGGACAGCCAGCGCGGGGTCTTCCAGGTGGTCATCCACCGCACCAGGTAGCCGGCGAGGATGCCCGTGACGAGCGCGCCGATGAACCCGGCGCCGAGGGTGGCCGAGAGGGCGCCGCCCACGAAGCCCGGCGCGATGCCCGGGCGGTCGGCCAGGCCGTAGGCGATGTACCCGGACAGGACCGCGATCATGAATCCCATCGCGGCCTGGCCGATCGCGAACAGCACGGCGCCGATGTACAACCGCAGGCCGGCGTGGGTGAGCATCTCGGCTCCGGCGGTCCCGGCGGAGACGATCTCGCCGTCGAGGTACCAGACCTGACCGGGCAGGTCGGTCAACGTGAACCCGGTGGCCACCTCCTGCCAGACGAACGCCACGTCGTACCCGGCGAACAGGAACCCCAGCGCCAGCAACAGGCCGCCGGCGGCGACGAACGGGATCATGTAGGACACGCCGGTCATCACCGCGCGCTGCAGCCCGCGGGCCCAGTGCTCGTCCGAGCCGG
>NZ_JAALEC010000590.1:0-2853 GCF_014145205.1 Dietzia sp. DQ11-44 | reverse complement strand
TCCAGTCCCATGGCGTCGAACACCGACGGATCACAGAACGGCGAGGTGAGAACCTCGACGTGCCCGGCCGCCGCCAGGGCGTGGCCGACCGCGCGACGCCCGCGCTGGAACGCGGTCAGCCCGCGGCCGGCCGGCGCCGTCGGCAGCACCGACGGGATGTTCTCCAACCCCTCGAGGCGGAGGACCTCCTCCACCAGGTCCGCGGGCAGCGTGAGGTCCGGTCGCCAGGTCGGCGGGGTGACCGCGAGCAGCACCTCGTCGTCCCCGGTGACCGTGCACCCGACCTGCTCCAGGCGGTGGCGCGCGGTGCCGGTCGGGTAGTCCACGCCGGCGACGCGGGAGGGCCTGCCCTCATCGAACGCGATGGTCGGCATGACGGGGGCGGAACCGATGTCGGTGAGCGAGGCCTCGACCGTTCCGCCGGTGATCCCGGCGAGCAGAGTCGCCGCCCGGTCCAGTGCGGCGATCGTGGCCGCGGCGTCGACACCACGCTCGTACCGCTTGCCCGCCTCACTGGGGAGCTTGTGACGGCGGATCGTCCGGAACACCGCGAGGGTGTCCCACACGGCGGCCTCGAGGAGGACGTCCGTGGTCTGCCCGGACACCTCCGTGCTCGCGCCGCCCATGACACCCGCCAGTGAGATCGGCCCGCGATCGTCGCAGATCACCACGTCCTCGGGGTCCAGCGTCCGCTCGACGTCGTCGAGGGTCGTGAGCACCTCCCCGGACCGCGCCCGGCGGACGACGAGACCGCCCTCGAGCGTCGCGGCATCGAACGCGTGCATCGGGTGCCCGAGCTCGAGCATGACGTAGTTGGTCACGTCGACCGCCGGCGAGATCGGGCGCACGCCCGACAGCAGCAGCCGCCTGGCCATCCACCACGGTGTCCGCGCGGTGGGGTCCACTCCGGTGACCCGGCGCAGGGCGAACCGGCGGGCGCCGGACTCCTCCGTCACCTCGAGCGGCCAGGTCTCGCCCTCGGACCCGAGGCCCTGTTCGACGGCGGGATCGGCGAAGTCCAGGCCGAATCCACACGCGAGTTCGCGGGCCAGGCCGCGCGCCGACAGGCAGTACCCGCGGTCCGGGGTGACGTTGAGCTCGATGACGGTGTCGGGTCCCGCCGCCCCGGCGTCGAGGACCGGCCCGGCCGGGTCGCCGGGCTCCGCAGTGCCCTCGGCCAGGACGATGATGCCGCTGTGGTCGGATCCGATCCCCAGCTCGGACGCCGAGCAGATCATGCCCTCACTGGGCTTGCCGTACGTCTTCCGCCTGCCGATCTCGAACCCACCGGGAAGGACGGTTCCGGGCAGCGCGACGACCACCAGGTCGCCCGCCTCGAAGTTCCGCGCCCCGCAGACGATCTGCTGCGGTTCGCCGGCACCCACGTCGACCAGGCAGAAGCGGATGGGTTTCTTGAACCCCTCGAGCTCCTCGATACTGCTGACCCGACCGATCGTGAGCGGTCCCGAGATCTCGGGCAACTGCTCCGGCTCGCCCTCGACCTCGAGGCCGACGCGCACGAACCCCGCGTCGAGCTCGGCCGGGGTCACCGACCAACCGTCGTTGGCCCGCTGCAGGATCTCGGTCAGCCAGGACTGCGCAATTCGCACTGTGGGGGTCCTTGTTCTTCTCGGGTGGAAGGGGCGGTGGGTCAGGCGCGGATGCCGAAGGGCAGCGAGAACCGCACGTCCCCCTCGACCATGTCCCGCATGTCGGACAGTCCGTTGCGGAACTGCAGGGTGCGCTCGAGGCCCATGCCGAACGCGAACCCCGAGTAGACCTCCGGGTCGATGCCGCAGGCGGTCAGCACGTTGGGGTGGACCATCCCGCACCCGCCCCACTCGACCCAGCCCGCGCCCCCCTTCTTCCGCGGGAACCACACGTCGACCTCGGCAGAGGGCTCCGTGAAGGGGAAGTAGTTGGGCCGCATCCGGGTACGGGTCTCCGGTCCGAAGAGCGCGCGGGCGAAGGCGTCGAGCGCACCGCGCAGGTGCGCCATGGTCAGCCCCTTGTCGATCGCCAACCCCTCCACCTGGTGGAACACCGGGGTGTGGGTGGCGTCGAGCTCGTCCGTGCGGAACGTCCGACCGGGGCAGGCCACGTAGATCGGCGGCTCCCGATCGAGCATCGTCCGGATCTGCACGGGCGAGGTGTGGGTGCGCAGCACCTGGCGGCTGCCCTCGGGAGCGATGTGGAAGGTGTCCTGCAGGGTGCGCGCGGGGTGGTCCGGGAGGAAGTTCAGGGCGTCGAAGTTGTAGTGCTCCGCCTCGACCTCCGGGCCCTCGGTGATCTCCCACCCCATCGCCACGAACACGTCCGCGACCTGCTCGGTGATGATCGTGATGGGGTGCTGGGCGCCCACCGGAGCCCGACCCGACGGCACGGTCAGGTCCAGGGTCTCGGCCACGAGGACGGCGGCGTCACGCTCCGCCTGCAGCTCGGCGAGGCGGGCGTCATAGGCCTGCTGGACCCTGCCCCGCGCCACGTTGACGGCCTTTCCGGCGGAGGCCTTCTGCTCCTTGGGCAGCGACCCGAGGGTCCGGCGTCCCAGCGCGATCGGGCTGCGGTCGCCCAGGTGGGCGGTCTTGGCTGCGGCCAGGGCGTCCAGGTCCGTGGCGGCGGCGAACGCCGCCTCGGCCTCCGCCGCGTACCCGGCCAGCGACTCCTCGTCGATCCGCACCTCGACAGCGCTCGTGTCTTCGCTCACCTGTGCTCTCGTCCTCCCCGTCACGGCGATCTCCGGCGACCGCCGGCGGCATCCCGCAACAGACTAGTCGATCGGGATCGGACCCCCCGGCCCACCTGCGCGTACCCCCTCGCCGCGAGGGGTCACCCGCTAACGCACCTCGTGAA
>NZ_JAALEC010000589.1:0-9194 GCF_014145205.1 Dietzia sp. DQ11-44 | reverse complement strand
TCCGCCGGTCGTGGGTCACCAGCAGGACCGTGCCGTCGAAGGCCTCCACGGCCTGCTCGAGCTGCTCGATCGCGGGTAGGTCCAGGTGGTTGGTGGGCTCGTCCAGCACGAGCAGGTTGACGCCGCGCTGCTGGAGCAGGGCCAGCGCCGCCCTGGTCCGCTCCCCCGGGGACAGGGACGCGCACGACCGGGCGACGTGCTCGCCGCCCAGTCCGAACTTGGCCAGCACCGTCCGACCCTCGGTGGGGTCCAGACCCGCCGGGTCCGCGGCCACGCAGAACGTGTCCAGCAGGGGCCCCGGGCCACCGAACTCCGCGCGGGCCTGGTCGACGCGACCCGCCGCGACGCCGGCTCCCGTGCTCACCCGCCCGGTGTCCGGGAGCCGATCTCCCGCGAGCAGGCCCAGCAGCGTGGATTTGCCGGACCCGTTGGCGCCGGAGATCAGCACCCGGTCCCCCGAGTCGATCTGCAGGGTCACCGGACCGAGCGCGAAGTCTCCGCGGCGGACGACGGCCTCGGACAGCACGGCCACGACCGACCCCGACCGGGGCGCGGTCGCGATCTCCATCTGCAGCTGCCACTCCTTGCGCGGTTCGGACACCACGTCGAGCCGCTCCATCGCACGCTCGGTCTGGGAGATCTTGGCGGCCTGCTTCTCCGACCGCTGGCCGGCCCGGTTGCGGATGTGCTTGTCCTTCTCGGCATCCTTGCCGCCCGACTTGCGCATGGTGTTGCGGACGCCCTTGTCGAGCCACGTCTTCTGGGTCTGCATGCGGTCCTTGAGCTGACCGACCCGGCCCGCGTACTCCTCGTATGCCTCGCGCGCCCGCTGCCGCGCCAGCGCGCGCTCGGCGAGATACGACTCGTATCCTCCGTCGAACACCGTGATCTGCCGCTGGGCCGAGTCGAGCTCGACGATCCCGGTCACACACCTGGCCAGGAACTCACGGTCGTGGCTGACCACCACCATCGGACGCCGCTCGGTCCGCATGAAGTCCTCCAACACCGCGAGCCCCGCCAGGTCGAGGTCGTTGGTCGGCTCGTCCAACAGCAGGATCTCGTACTGGCTGAGCAGCACGGCGGCGAGGGTGACACGGGCGGCCTGGCCGCCCGAGAGCGCCGACATCGGCAGACCCAGAACGGCGACGTCCAATCCGAGCCGGGCGGCGGTCACCGGGATCCGCTCGTCCAGGTCTCCACCGCCGAGGGCCAACCATCGCTCGAGGGCGTCGCCGTAGGCGTCGGCGGCCGAGTCCGAGTCCGCCATCTGCAGCGCGAGCGCGTCCATGTGCGCCTGCGCGTCGGCGACCCCGGTGGCGCGGTGCAGGAAGTCGCGCACCTCCTCGTCGTCGTGGCGCTCCACCTCCTGACGGAGGAACCCCACCGTCGCGTGCGGTGGGCTGACGGTGACCGTCCCCGACATCTCGGCGTCGGGCGCGCCGGCGAGGGCGTGGAGCAGAGTCGATTTGCCGGCGCCGTTGGGTCCGGTGAGCCCCCAGACGTCACCCTCGGCGACGACGAGGTCGAGACCGGCGAACAGGGTCCGCGCACCTCGTGAGGCTCCCAGGCCGCGGGCGGTGAGGGTGGCGGTCACGAGGCGGCGGCCTGCAGGCGCGCGCTGGTGTGGAGGCAGATCGAGGCAGCGGTGACGATGTTCAGGCTCTCGGCCCGCCCGCGGAGGGGGATGCGCACGCGGACGTCGGCAGCGTCGGCCAGCGCGTCGGGGACGCCGTGCGCCTCGTTTCCGAAGACCCACGCGGTCGGCCGGGACAGCACGTCGTCGGCGTGTTCGATGTCCACCTCACCGTCGCCGGTGGCCACCGCGACCTGGAGGCCCAACCGGTGGGCGCGGTCGACCAGGTCCGTCTCGGCGATCCCGCGCACCACGGGGAGATGGAAGAGGCTGCCGGCGGAGGCGCGGACCGCCTTGGTGTTCTCCGGATCCACCGCGCCCCCGGTGAGCCACACGGCGTCGGCGCCGAGTGCGTCCGAGACGCGGATGAGGGTGCCGACGTTCCCCGGTTCGGCCAGCGCCTGGCCCACCGCGACGAGGCGCACAGACCCCTCGTCCGGGTCCCCGGGGCCGCGGACGACCGACCGGCACAGCGCCACGATGCCCGTGGGCGAGACGGTGTCCGACAGCGCCCTGATCGCACGGTCGGTCACCACGGAGACGGTGACCCCGGATGCCGATGCGGTGGTCACGAGGGTGGCGAACCGGTCGAGCGAGTCCGCGCCGCAGAACACCTCGATCGCCGCCCCGGTCGTCAGGGCCGACTCGACCGAGTTGGCCCCCTCCGCGAGGAAGCGCCCGGCCTTGCGTCGGGCGGCCGCGCGGTGGAGCTTGGATGCGGAAACGACCCGCGGTGTCCGTTCGGTGAACGGATCCGCGGGTCGTCCGGTGCCCTCCCCGGGCAGGGTGCTGTGCGTCACATTCGCAGACGTCAGGCAGCCGGCGCGTTGACGTCGGCCGGCAGGGCCTTGCGCGCGACCTCGATGAGCGCCGTGAAGGCGGCCGGGTCGGTGACGGCCAGGTCGGCGAGCACCTTGCGGTCCACCTCGACGCCCGCGAGCTTGAGGCCCTGGACGAAGCGGTTGTAGGTCATGTCGTTGGCGCGGGCCGCCGCGTTGATGCGGGTGATCCACAGCTTCCGGAAGTCGCCCTTGCGCGCGCGACGGTCACGGTAGCTGTAGGTCATCGAGTGGAGCATCTGCTCCTTGGCCTTGCGGTACAGCCGCGAACGCTGCCCGCGGTAGCCCTTGGTGGACTCGAGTACGGTCCTACGCTTCTTCTGGGCGTTGACTGCCCTCTTCACGCGTGCCACTGGTCAATCCTCACTGATCTGGGTGGTCACCTCACGGCGACCGGAAGTACTACGTATGGGAGAGGGCTCAGAGCCCGAGGAGCCGCTTGATGCGGGGGACGTCGGCCGGGGCGACGTCCGTGCGACCGTCGAGACGACGGGTGCGCTTGGTGGGCTTCTTCTCCATGATGTGGCGGCGGTTGGCCTGCTGGCGCACGAGCTTGCCCGTCCCGGTCTTCCGGAAACGCTTGGCGGTGCCCTTGTGGGTCTTCATCTTCGGCATGATCGGTCTTCCTCACATGGTTCGTCCCGGAGACCGGCGGGGTCTCGGGTGAGCGGACGACGTGCGTCCGGTGGTCGGTGTGGTGCCGGAGTCCTACTCCGAGGCGGGGTCGGTGACCTTCGACTCCTGCGCCTTGACCCGGGTCTTGGCGCCCTTGTGGGGGGCGACGACCATGGTCATGTTACGGCCGTCCTGCTTGGCACTGGTCTCGACGTATCCGTACTCGGTGATGTCGTCCGCCAGGCGCTGGAGCAGCCGGTACCCGAGCTCGGGGCGGGACTGCTCGCGACCGCGGAACATGATCGTCACCTTGACCTTGGAGCCCTTCTCGAGGAAACGGACGACGTTCCCCTTCTTGGTCTCGTAGTCATGGGTGTCGATCTTGGGCCGGAGCTTCTGCTCCTTGACCACGGTCTGCTGCTGGTTCTTCCGCGACTCGCGCTCTTTCTGCGCCGCCTCGTACTTGAACTTTCCGTAGTCCATGATCTTGCAGACCGGCGGGCGCGCGGTGGGCGCGACCTCGACGAGGTCCAGATCGGCCTCCAGGGCCAGACGAAGTGCGTCCTCGACGCGAACGATCCCCACCTGCTCGCCCCCGGGGCCGACGAGTCGGACTTCGGGGACACGGATTCGTTCGTTGATACGTGCTTCGGCGCTGATGGGCCCTCCTCGGTAGATGGTGCTCTGTCCGCGACCGCTGGCGCGGTCGCGCATCCGCCCTCGAGGTACCCACGGCACCACCGGACACACCGGCGATACCGAGAAGGCCCCACGGCACGGATACCGGGGGCCTCTCACTCCTCACCCGTCGACGAGACGTCTCCGCGATACGCTCGCAGACCCCTCGTCGGGGGTGGTGACCATCAAACAACCCGGGGCGTCGGATGGTGGGAGATCGGACTCCTCTTGGACGTCGGAACCCACCACTAAGCGGGTTCCCACAGTCGGAGCAGAACTCTACCAGGATTCCCGGGGACCCCCAAACCGGTCCGACCGCCCGTAGTCGACCGGCCCGTGGGACAGTGTTCGGCATGAACACCGACCACCCCGCGTCCACAGATCCCGCCGCCGACGCGACCGCAGAGAGTTCTCTCGAGGACCATCTCGACGCCCGCGAGGTCGAGATCGTCGAACTCGCCGACGTCCCCGCCCAGGAGATCATCTTCCGCTCGATCGTCGTGCTGATGAGCGCCGCGGCGGAGAAGCTGGGGCTGTCCGACGACGACCCGACCGCGAGCCCGCATCTCGACCTCGACGAATCGCGCAAGCTGATCACCTCGCTCGCCGGACTCGTGACCGGGTCCGCCGAGTACCTCGGGCCGCAGGCCAGCGTGGTGCGGGATGGTCTCCAGGGGTTGCAGCGCGCGTTCCGCGAGGCCAGCGCGTTCCCCGACGAGCCCGGCGAGGGTCCTGGCGAGAAGTTCACCGGCCCCGTCTACTGACCCCCGACTGCCCGACGCCGGGGTACGCGACGCCACGGTCGCACCCTCCGGCGTCGGGTCAGCGCAGGGCCCGTGCCTTGCGTGCCGCCTTGGCCGCGGTCTTGTCCGACGCCGTCTTCCTCGCGGGCGCCTTCTTCGCGGGCGCCTTCGTGGCCGCGGCCTTGCTCGCCGCCGCCTTCTTGGCGGGCGCACCATCGACCGACGCCGGGACGGTCCGGGATCCCTCCGGGCCCTCCTGCGTGACCGGGAGGACCTGCGCGAGGAAGCGACCGGTGTGACTCTCCGGCACCGCCGCGACCTGTTCGGGGGTGCCCTCGGCCACGACGACGCCACCGCCGGCGCCACCCTCGGGCCCCATGTCGATCACCCAGTCGGCGCTCTTGATCACGTCGAGGTTGTGTTCGATCACGATGACGGTGTTGCCCTTGTCGACCAGCCCCTGGATCACCAGGAGGAGCTTGGTGATGTCCTCGAAGTGCAGACCCGTGGTGGGCTCGTCGAGGATGTAGACGGTCCGTCCACTCGACCGCTTCTGCAGCTCGGCCGCGAGTTTGACCCGCTGCGCCTCACCGCCGGACAGCGTGGGTGCCGACTGGCCCAGACGCACGTACCCCAGGCCGACCTGCGAGAGGGTCTTGAGGTACCGGTGGATCGAGGTGATCGGCTCGAAGAACTCGCACGCCTCCTCGATGGGCATGTCGAGCACCTCGGCGATGGTCTTGCCCTTGTAGTGCACCTCGAGGGTCTCGCGGTTGTACCGGGCGCCGTGACACACCTCGCACGGGACGTAGACGTCCGGCAGGAAGTTCATCTCGATCTTGAGCGTGCCGTCCCCCTGACACGCCTCGCAACGGCCGCCCTTGACGTTGAACGAGAACCGCCCCTGCTTGTAGCCCCGGACCTTGGCCTCGGTGGTCGCCGCGAACAACGTCCGGATCTTGTCGAACACCCCGGTGTACGTGGCCGGGTTGGACCGCGGGGTGCGACCGATCGGTGACTGGTCCACCTGGACCAGCTTGTCGAACGACTCCACCCCGTCGATGCGGGAGTGCCGTCCGGGAACCTGGCGCGCCCGGTTGAGCTGGTTGGCCAGCGAGGTGGCGAGGATGTCGTTGACGAGCGTGGACTTGCCCGAGCCGGACACGCCGGTGACGGCACACAGCACACCGCCCGGGAACACCACGTCGACGTTCTTGAGATTGTTCTCGCGTGCCCCGCGCACGTGGAGGACCTTCTCCGGGTTCAGTCCACGCCGCGTGTCGGGCACCGCGATCGACCGCCGCCCCGCCAGGTAGTCACCCGTGAGCGACTCCTCGCTGGCCAGCAGCCCCTCGTAGTCCCCGGAGTGCACCACCCGTCCGCCGTGTTCGCCGGCCAGGGGTCCGATGTCCACGATCCAGTCCGCCGCGCGGATGGTGTCCTCGTCGTGCTCCACCACGAGCAGCGTGTTCCCCAGGTCCCTCAGCCGGACGAGAGTGTCGATCAGGCGACGGTTATCCCGCTGGTGCAGACCGATGGACGGCTCGTCGAGCACGTAGAGCACGCCGGCGAGACCGGACCCGATCTGGGTGGCCAACCGGATGCGCTGGGCCTCCCCGCCGGACAGGCTGCCCGCCACCCGGTCCAGGGACAGGTAGTCCAGTCCCACGTCGAGGAGGAAACCCATGCGGGCCTGGATCTCCTTGAGGACCCGGCCGGCGATCATCGCCTGGCGGGAGTCCAGTTCGAGGCCGTCCAGGAACTCGGCGCAGTCCGCGACCGACATCCGGGAGATGTCGGCGATCGACCGGTCACGCCCGCCGGGGCCGGTCATCGTGACGGCGAGGATCTCCGGCTTGAGACGGGTCCCCTCACAGGCGGGGCACGGCACCTCCCGCATGTACCCCTGGTAGCGCTCCTTCTGCGACTCCGACTCCGTCTGCTCCAGTCGGCGTTTGAGGAACGACATGACGCCCTCGAACTTGGCGTCGTAGGTCCGGACCCGGCCGTAGCGGTTCTTGTACCGCACCCGGACCTTCGTCGACGCCCCTCCGAGCACCGCCTTGCGCACCTTGGCGGGCAGGTCCTGCCAGGGGGTGCGCAGGTCGAAGCCCAGGTCGTCGGCCAGTCCCGAGAGCAACTGCTGGAAGTAGTCGGCGCTCTGGCCCCCCGACCACGGGGCGATCGCGCCGTCCGCCAACGACCGCTCGGGATCGGGTATCACCAGGTCGGGGTCCACCTCGAGGTGCGAGCCGAGCCCGTCGCAGACCGGGCAGGCGCCATAGGGGGAGTTGAAGGAGAACGCGCGGGGTTCCAGGTCGTCGAGCCCGATCGGGTGGCCGTTGGGGCAGGCCATGTGCTCGGAGAACCGGCGCCGCCGGCCGGGGTCGGCCTCGTCGAGGTCAACGTAGTCGATGACGATCACCCCGTCCGCCAGTCCCAGCGCGGTCTCGACGGAATCGGTGAGCCGCTGGCGGGAGGACGGTTTGGCGGCGAGGCGGTCCACGACCACCTCGATGTCGTGCTTCTCCTGCTTCTTGAGCGTCGGCGGCTCCGCGAGGGTGTGGAGTTCTCCGTCCACCCGCACGCGGTTGTACCCGTCGGCCGCGAGTTGGGCGAAGAGGTCGACGAACTCGCCCTTGCGGGTGCGCACGACCGGCGCCAGCACCTGGAACCTGGCGCCCTCCTCCCCCTCGAGGATCTGGTCGACGATCTGCTGAGGGGTCTGACGCGAGATCACCTCCCCGCACGTCGGACAGTGCGGAACACCCGCCCGCGCGTAGAGCAGACGCAGGTAGTCGTAGACCTCAGTGATGGTGCCCACCGTCGACCGGGGGTTCCGGTTGGTGGACTTCTGGTCGATCGACACCGCCGGGGAGAGTCCCTCGATGAAGTCGACGTCCGGCTTGTCCATCTGACCGAGGAACATGCGCGCGTAGGAGGAGAGGGATTCGACGTACCGACGCTGCCCCTCGGCGAAGATGGTGTCGAAGGCCAACGAGGACTTGCCGGAGCCCGACAAACCCGTGAAGACGATCAGGGAGTCGCGCGGGACGTCGATGTCCACGCCCTTGAGGTTGTGTTCCCGTGCGCCGCGGACGACCAGACGGTCCACCATGGGTACTCCTTCCGAGGGGGATGTCGCCACGGACCCGTGGCGGTGGCCGTGCGCGCCGCATGGCCGCCGTCCCGCAGACGAAGGTACCAACGAACCCCGACACGCTTACCACCACGAACCGCCGTCGCCGCCAGTAGCCTGCAATTATGTCGAATCCCACCGAGTCCGTCCCCGAGCACATCACCCTCACCGAGGGCTACTCCGGCCGCCTGGGTGGCCGCCTGACCGGTGAGCGCTGGACCGTCGGCCCGGCCCGGTTGTCCAAGATCTCCGTCGGGGAGATGGACAACAACGTCTACGTGATCGAGTCCGTCTCGACGGGCGCGGCACTCCTCGTCGACGCCGCGAACGACGCCCCCCAGCTCATCGCGCACCTGCAGGCGCACGCCCCCGGGGTGAGAGAGGTGGTCACGACCCACCTGCACGCCGACCACTGGATCGGCCTGTCGGAGACCGTCGAGGCCCTCGGCCTCACCACCATCGCCTCACCCGGTGACGCCGGGGACATCCACGTACCGACCGACCGCCACGTCTCCCACGGTGACGAGCTCGTCGTGGGGGACCTGCGCCTCGGGGTGATCGGCCTGCGGGGTCACACCCCGGACGGCATCGGGCTCCTCCTCCGCACCGAGGAGGGGACCCACCTGTTCCCCGGGGACTCCCTCTTCCCCGGCGGACCGGGCAAGACGGGCACCCGGGAGCAGTTCGACACCCTCATGGACGACCTCGAGTCCCGGGTCTTCGCCGTGCTCGAGGACGACGTGGTGGTCCACCCCGGGCACGGGGACGACACCACGCTCGGGGCCGAGCGTCCGAACCTCGGCACGTGGCGAGAGCGCGGCTGGTGACGCCCGACGGCACCGACCGACCGGCCGATCAGAATCGTTATCCGGCCCCCGTCACAGCTGATCGTCCCAGCGCATCACGCAGGTCCGTAGGGTCCGTGGCGGGGGACGATCCTCCGACCGGAGGCGCCGGGCCGGGGTTTTCACTAGGTTCGACCACGCATCCCAATTCCCAGGAGGAACGATGATCCGACGACTCGCACGACCCATGCTCGCCACGGTGTTCGTCATCGACGGCGTGGAGACGCTACGCAATCCGCAGGCCCATGTGGCCAAGGCGGCCCCGCTCGTGGACAAGGCCGCACCCCTGGTGGAGAAGGGCGAGCAGGCCGTCAACGAGCACGTGACGACCTCCGTGCCGCCGGTCACCAAGGACACCGAGACCCTGGTCAAGGCTCTCGCGGGAGTCAAGGTCGGTGCCGGTGTGCTGTTCGCGCTCGGCAAGGCCCCCCGCCTGTCGGCCCTCGCCCTCACGGCGTCGCACCTGCCCACGACCGTCACCCGCAACGACTTCTGGGCGGAGTCCGACCCCGCCGCCAAGAGACGCAAGACCACCGGTCTGGCGACCGACGTCGCCCTGCTCGGTGCGCTCCTGCTCGCATCGGTCGACACCGCCGGCCAGCCGGGCCTGACGTGGCGTGCCCGCAAGGCCGGGGACAAGGTCTCGGCCAAGCTGCCCGGGGCCAAGGCCGAGTCCGTGGCCGCCGGCGCCGCCATCGCGGG
>NZ_JAALEC010000588.1:0-1051 GCF_014145205.1 Dietzia sp. DQ11-44 | reverse complement strand
GCCCGCCGCCGCCAGGTCGGCGGTCAGTCCCTCCAGATGCGGCCACGGCCGCTCGGGGTTGACGTGGTCGGGTGTGAGCGGGGAGATGCCGCCCAGGTCGTCCACCCCCGCGCCGATGAGGGCCAGCACGTCCTGCCGGTCGACCAGGTTCGGCGGGGCCTGGACGGCGACCCGCGGGTCGAGCACCAGGCGCGCGACGGCGATCGCGGCGAGGAACTCGTCGGTGTCCGCGTCGGCCGAGTCGCGCATGGCGGTGTCGGGCTTGGCCCGGAAGTTCTGGACGATCACCTCCTGGAGGTGTCCGAACTCCCTGGCCAGCCCGGCCAGCGCGAGCAGACTGTCGGCCCGCTCGGTCCTGTTCTCCCCGATCCCCACCAGGATCCCCGAGGTGAACGGCACCGCGAGACGCCCCGCGTCGGTCAGGGTGCGCAGCCGCACGGCCGGGTCCTTGTCCGGGCTGCCGTGGTGACACGCACCCGGGGTGGTGAACAACCTCGTGGCCGTGGTCTCGAGCATCATCCCCATGGACGGTGCGACCGGCTTGAGGGTGGACATCTCCGACCAGCTCATCACGCCGGGATTGAGGTGCGGCAGCAGACCGGTCTCCTCCAACACCCGGATGGCCATGGCCCGGACGTAGTCCAGCGTCGAGGAGAAGCCGCGCGATTCGAGCCACTCCCTCGCCTCGGGCCACCGGTCCTCCGGTCGGTCGCCCAACGTGAAGAGCGCCTCCTTGCACCCGGCCTCCGCGCCGCGCCGGCACAGGTCCACCACCTCGTCGGGGTCGAGGAACATGCCCTCGCCGGCGGCCCGGAGTTTCCCCGGCACGGTGACGAAGGTGCAGTAGTGGCAGCGGTCGCGGCACAGGCGGGTGAGCGGGACGAACACCTTGCGGGAGTACGTCACCACCCCCGGACGCCCCTCGTCGAGGAGGCGGGCGTCGCGACGCGCGGCCGCCAGCCCGGTCAGCCGGACGAGATCGTCTCCGCGCGCGGCCAGCAACACCGCCGCCTCGGTCACGTCGAGGGTGAGCCCGTCGGAGGCCCGGCGC
>NZ_JAALEC010000587.1:0-1975 GCF_014145205.1 Dietzia sp. DQ11-44 | reverse complement strand
GCGACGCCCTGGAGACCCATGCCGCGCACCTGCCCCCGGCCGGCGGGGCGTACCTGCGTTCGGGGGAGGAGATGGCCGAGCTGTTCGACCGCTGGCCGGCCGCCGTCACCGGCGCGGCGGGCCTGGGTCGCGAGTGCGCATTCGACCTCCGGCTCATCGCCCCCGAGCTGCCGCCGTTCGATGTTCCCGAGGGCCACACGGAGGACAGTCGGCTCGCCGAACTCACCTATGCGGGGGCCGCGCGGCGCTACGGGGCCCGGGATACGGCGCCGGAGGCCTATGCCCAGATCCACCGCGAGCTGGGGGTGATCGCCGAGCTGGGGTTCCCCGGCTACTTCCTCGTGGTCCACGACATCGTCGAGTTCTGTCGCAGGGAGGGCATCCTCTGCCAGGGCAGGGGGTCGGCCGCCAACTCGGCGGTCTGCTACGCCCTCGGCATCACCAACGTCGACCCGGTGGGCGCGCACCTGCTCTTCGAGCGATTCCTGTCCCCGGAGCGGGACGGTCCGCCCGACATCGACGTGGACATCGAGTCCGGTCGTCGGGAGGAGGCCATCCAGTACGTCTACTCCCGCTACGGGCGGGACCATGCCGCGCAGGTCGCCAATGTCATCACCTACCGGGGGCGGTCGGCCGTGCGGGACGTGGCCCGGGCACTCGGGTACTCCACCGGGCAGCAGGACGCGTGGTCCAAGAGCGTGGACCGGTGGTCGGGTCTGAAGAACCACGAGCGGGAGGCCACCGAGCACACCGTCCCGGCCGACGTGCTGGCGCTGGCCCGCAGACTCGTCGGACTGCCCCGGCACCTCGGCATCCATTCCGGCGGCATGGTGATCTGCGACCGGCCGGTGGCCGACGTGGTGCCCGTCGAATGGGCGCGCATGCCCGGGCGGACGGTCCTGCAGTGGGACAAGGACGACTGCGCGGCGGTCGGTCTGGTCAAGTTCGACATGCTGGGGCTGGGGATGCTCACGGCGCTACACCACGCCATCGACCTCGCGGCCGAGCACAAGGACCTCGAGGTGGACCTGGCCCGACTGGACCTCTCCGATCCCGAGGTCTACGAGATGCTGTGCCGGGGTGATTCCGTGGGGGTGTTCCAGGTGGAGTCGCGGGCGCAGATGGCCACGCTGCCCAGACTCCGGCCGCGGACGTTCTACGACCTCGTGGTGGAGGTGGCGCTCATCCGCCCCGGCCCCATCCAGGGCGGCTCCGTGCACCCCTACATCCGTAGACGAAACGGGCGGGAGGAGGTGGTGTTCGACCACCCCGCGCTCGAGGCGGCCCTGGGGCGGACGCTGGGGATCCCGCTGTTCCAGGAGCAGCTCATGCAGATCGCCACCGAGATCGCCGGGTTCACCGGGGCGGAGGCGGACCAGCTCCGCCGGGCGATGGGGGCCAAGCGCTCACCCGAGCGGATGGCGCGGCTGCGGGAGAGGTTCTTCGCGGGCATGCGTGACCTCCACGGCATCGGCACCAGCCCACCCGGGACACCGGTCACCGGGCCCGAGGTGGGGGAGCGGATCTGGGAGAAGATGTGCGCGTTCGCCAACTACGGCTTCCCCGAGAGCCACTCCCAGTCCTTCGCGGCGATCGTCTACTACTCGGCGTGGTTCAAGTGCCACCACCCGGCTGTCTTCTGTGCGGCGCTGCTGCGTAGCCAGCCGATGGGGTTCTACTCGCCGCAGTCCCTCGTGGCCGACGCCCGCAGGCACGGCGTCACCGTGCACCGCCCCTGCGTCAACCGTTCGATCGGCGGTGCCACGTGTGAGAACGGGGGTACCGAGGTGCGTCTCGGCCTGGAGTCCGTGCGGGCCATCGGCACCGATCTCGCCACGGCGATCGCCGACGAGCGCGACACCCACGGCCCGTACCTCTCGGCCGCCGACCTCGCCGGCCGCACCGGGCTGACCGTCCGACAGATGGAGGCGCTGGCCACCGCGGGGGCACTCGACGCGCTCGGCGTCGGGGGGCG
>NZ_JAALEC010000586.1:0-2103 GCF_014145205.1 Dietzia sp. DQ11-44 | reverse complement strand
GGCCGGGTCAGGGCCGGGCCGGCCGGCGTCGGTGCCACCGAGCGCGGCGTCGACACGCGGCCAGAGATCGGTGGTGGAGGCGAAGGCGAGCAACACCGTGGGGGCCCGGCGCATCAGGTCACCCTCGTTGGACTTGCCGGTCACCGCCGGGTCGCCGAACACGCCCAGGACGTCGTCGACCACCTGGTACGCCGTGCCCAGGTGGCGACCGGTCTCACGGAGCGGGGGGATCATCTCCTCCGGCCCCCCGGCCAGGACCACGCCCAGCACCATGGGCAGGGTCACGGAATAGGCCGCGGTCTTGGCGGCACCGATCGCCAGCGCGTGTTCCTGCGTGGTCGGCTCACCGTGGGCCGCACCGTGCACGTCGGCGTACTCCCCGGCGATGGAGGCCACCACCGCGCCTTCGACCTCCGCCATGGCGCGGTGCAGCACGGGCGCCGGCACGGGCAACCGGGCGAACTCGCCCATCGCGGCCACCAGGAGGAGATCCCCGCCGAGCAGTCCCCCCACCATGCCGACGTGCGCGGCGGTCTCCCGGGACAACCCCTGCTCGGCACCCCGCGTCGTGGTCCGACCCTGCAGGTTGGGCCGGCCCCGGCGGTGGTCGTCGCCGTCGGCCACGTCGTCATGGACCAGGAAGGCCTCGTGGAGGAGTTCGAGCGCCTGACAGGCGGCGGCGCGAACCGCCTCGTCGCGACCGCCGGCGTGCGTGTAGACCGCGTCGAACAGTGCCGAGCGCATGCCCTTGCCGGATCGGGTGGTGCGGTCGAGATCGGCCGCCCAGTCGTCGACGGCGGGACCCAGGCCGTCGGGCAGGTCGCGAGAGGTCATCCGCTGGGCGGCGCTTACCGAATCCAGTGTCATGTCCTGTTGTTCGGAGCCGACCCTGTCGTGGATACCCCTCACCTCGAATCTTTTCGATGAGATGCGGCACACCGGCGTCCCGCACCCGGCGCCGCTGATGTCCACGGTGTCACACGGCCACACTATCGCGGCCAGGAAATGCACGAAGACCCCCGCTTGTGGCGGGGGTCTCGCGTGCCAGATGATGGATTCGAACCAACGTAGGCATAAGCCGACGGATTTACAATCCGCTCCCTTTGGCCGCTCGGGCAATCTGGCGTGCACCCTTGAAGGCGCTAGGACACGATACAACGCGTGTGACCCCCGGTGCCAAATCGGGGGCCGGCGGGGTGGCCCGGGCGGATGTCACGGCCGGGTAGCCTGGCCGGGATCGTCCCCCAACCCAGGAGAAGGAGCGCGTCCATGGCCTCGGAGTCCTCGTTCGACATCGTCTCGGAGTTCGACCGCCAGGAGGTGGACAACGCCCTCAACCAGGCCGCCAAGGAGCTGGGCACCCGCTACGACTTCCGCGGTACCGACGCCGGTATCGAGTGGAAGGGTGACGACGCGGTGGAGATCGTCGCGGCCTCCGAGGACCGTGTGCTGGCGGCCAAGGACGTGTTCATCGAGAAGCTGGTCCGCCGGGGCCTGAGCATGAAGGCGCTGGAGGTGGGCGACCCGATGCCGTCCGGTAAGGGCTTCCGCCTGGTCGGCTCCCTCAAGCAGGGCATCGACAAGGAGAACGCCAAGAAGATCACCAAGCTCCTGCGCGACGAGGGCCCCAAGGGCGTCAAGGCGCAGATCCAGGGCGAGGAGATCCGGGTGTCGTCCAAGAAGCGCGACGACCTGCAGGAGTGCATGCAGCTGCTCAAGAAGGCCGATCTCGAGGTCGCGCTGCAGTTCACCAACTACCGGTAGTCCGACGACCGTGCCCTTCCCAGGGGGACGCAGGAGGAGCCGGCGGCGTGCCGCCGGCGCGGGCGGCGTGCGGGTGCTCGCCGCGGCCGTGGGGATGTCCCTGCTGGCGGGATGTTCTGTCGGGGTCGACGACGACGAGGGCTCGCCTCTGCTCACGGTCTTCGCCGCCGCCTCGCTCACCAGCGCGTTCACCCGGATAGCCGAGGACTACGAGCGTCAGAACCCCGAGGTCGAGGTACGGCTGTCCTTCGACGGATCGGCCGGGCTGGTCGACCAGATCGCCGGGGGCGCTCCCGCCGACGTGTTCGCCTCGGCGGATGCCGCGAGCATGGACCGGGC
>NZ_JAALEC010000005.1:0-2884 GCF_014145205.1 Dietzia sp. DQ11-44 | reverse complement strand
GGCCCCGGCCCCGCCGGCGTCCTCGTCGATGAGCAGGGCCGCGGCGCCGGTCTCGGCGACCCTGCCCCACACGGCGGTGCCGGGGCCGGTGTCACCCGCGCTCCAGGCGCGGATGACCGACGGCATGTCGGACCGTGTCAGCAGCGAGTCGATGCTCGCCGCGAAGTCGGTGATCTCGGGGTCGAGTGCGAATCTCATGGTGCTCCGTGTCCCGTCAGCCGCGCGGAAGGCCGAGGAGGCGCTCGGCGATGATGTTCTTCTGGACCTCGTTGGTGCCGGCGTAGATCGGCCCGGCGAGGGCGAACAGGTATCCGTCCATCCACTGCTCCCCGGCGAGTTCGCCGGCCGTGCCGAGCAGGTCCAGGGCGGTCTCGTGGGTGGCGATGTCCCAGTCCGACCAGAAGACCTTGTTGATCGAGGACTCGAAGCCCAGGTTGGCGCCGCCGGTGAGCGTGGTGACCGTGTTCCAGGTGCTCAGCTCGTAGGCGCGCGAGCCGATCCACGCGTCGACCACCCGGTCGGCGAGGGCGCCGCGGGTGCGGTCGTCGAGGTCCGCCCGGTGGGAGCCCCACAGCTCGAGCAGTCGGTCGGTGGTGGCGAGAAACCGGCCGGGCGAGCGCAGGGAGAGGCCGCGCTCGTTGTTGGCGGTGGACATCGCCACCTTCCAGCCCTGGTTGACCTCCCCGATCACGCCGGAGGAGGCGGGGTCGGCGGGATCATCCGCGACGAAGACGTTCTCGAGGAACAGCTCGGCGAAGCCGGGCAGGCCGTCGAGCTGGTCGATCGGACGCACGGTGACGCCCTCGGCCCGCAGGTCGAACATGAAGTAGGTCAGGCCCTTGTGGCGGGGCTCGTCCGGGTCGGTGCGGAACAGCCCGAAACCCTTGTCGGCGAACGAGGCGCGGGTGGACCACACCTTCTGGCCGCTGAGCAGCCAGCCGCCGTCCACACGCGTAGCCGTCGAGCGCAGCGACGCCAGGTCGGACCCCGCCTCCGGCTCGGACCAGGCCTGCGCCCAGATGTCGTCGGCGCGGGCCATGCGCGGCATGATGTGCGCCAACTGCTCGGGGGTCGCGTGATCGAACAGGGTCGGTGCGAGCAGGAAGATGCCGTTCTGGCTCACCCGCAGGGGTGCGCCCGCGCGGAAGTACTCCTCCTCGAAGACCACCCAGTTGACCAGTCCGCAGTCGCGGCCGCCGAACTCCTCGGGCCACGACACGACCGACATGCGGGCGTCGGCCATCTTGCGCTCCCACTCGCGGTGGGCCTCGAAGCCCTCGCGGGTGTCCATGTGTGGGAGCGGCTCGGACGGCACGTTCTCGGCGAGCCAGTCGCGCACCTCGAGGCGGAACTCCTGTGTCGAGGCGTCCAGATCCAGATCCACGGCGTCAGCCCTTCCGCTCGCCGGTCGGGGCGGGGCCGCCGGTCGAACCCGTGTTGGCGCTGTCGCGCATCGAGCGCGCGTCCATCCCGCCGAGGGAGGCGGAGAACGAGTCGGTGTCGTCGGGCTCCGCGTTGGCCGAGTGGGCGAACATGTGCCAGCCGAACGCCGTGTCCAGCGAGGTCTGCAGGCCCATCTGGTCCTCGTTCGAATTGATGACCTTCTTGGCCAGGGTCAGGCCGAAGGCGGGCATTGCGGCGATCTCACCGGCGATCTCGTCGACCTTCGCCTGCAGCTCCTCGCGCGGCACGACGTGGTTGAGCATGCCCCAGTCCAGCGCCTCGGCCGCACCGAATCTGCGACCGGTGTAGAGGATCTCCTTGGCACGGCGGGGGCCCAGGACGAAGGCGTGGGCGAAGTACTCGACACCGGGGATCCCCATCTTGACCACCGGGTCGGAGAAGAACGCGTCGTCGGAGGCCACGATGAAGTCGCAGATCCACGCCAGCATCAGGCCGCCGGCGATGCACGCGCCGTGCACCTGGGCGATCATCGGCTTGGGGATCTCGCGCCAGCGGCGACACATCTGGACGTAGACCTCGGTCTCGCGGGCCAGCCGCCGG
Organism: Dietzia sp. DQ11-44; assembly: GCF_014145205.1. NCBI lineage: Bacteria > Bacillati > Actinomycetota > Actinomycetes > Mycobacteriales > Dietziaceae > Dietzia > Dietzia sp. DQ11-44. The sequence continues at coordinate 880 of NZ_JAALEC010000005.1, read as the reverse complement.
TCGCCGCCGCCGCGGGTGGTGTGGTCCCACCAGATCGAGGCGCGGTTGGGGTACTCCACGTGGTGGTCGCGCTCGGTGGTGCCGATGTCGTGGCCGGCCGAGAAGTGCTTGCCGTTGGCCCGCAGGACGATCACCTTGACCGCGTCGTCCTCCACGGCCCTGATGAAGGCGTTGTCCAGCGAGTACGTCATGACCGAGTTCTGCGCGTTGCGGAAGTCGGGGCGGTTGAGCGTGACGTAGGCGGTGCCGCCCGTGACCTCGTAGGCGACCGGCTGCGTGTCCGGGCCGAGGTCGTCGACACCGAGGACCGGGGGGATGGGTGCGTCGGTCATGAGCTGGGGATCTCCTTACCTAGCAAGTGCTTGGTTGGTACTGTACCGGACCCGCTCGCCGGATCGGATTCAGACGCCGTCACCACCGTCGTCCAGACGCCGTCGCCTCCGCCGTTCAGACGCCGTAACCACCGTCGACGTCGAGTTTCTGGCCGGAGATGAAGCCCGCCCGGTCGGAGGCGAGGAACGCCACGGCCTCGGCGACGTCCACCGCGGTCCCGAACCGTCGCAGCGGGATGTTGCGGCGGGTGACCTCGAGTGCGCGGTCGTCGAGGTCGCCGGAGGAGATGAGCCTCTCGGACATCCCGTCGGTGAGCATCCCCGGGCCCACGCAGTTCACACGGACCCCGAACCGGCCCTCCTCCGCCGCCAGGCCCCGCACCAGCTGCTCGACCGCGCTCTTGGGGACCGCGGACAGGCCGTCCCGGACCGGGTAGCGGGTGGTGGCGGCGGTGGTGACGACGACGACGGTGCCGCCCACCGCGCGCACATGCGGCAGCGCCGGGTGCACGATCGCGAAGAACCCGGCGGCGTCCGCGTCCAGCTGG
>NZ_JAALEC010000059.1:0-5542 GCF_014145205.1 Dietzia sp. DQ11-44 | reverse complement strand
GGCCCGACCTCCCACGGCGGGATGGCGCTCGACCCGCGGACCCACTCGATGGTCGCCCGGGCGCTCGGCGGCGCGGGCGCCTGCTGAGACATCCGGGGCCGGGCCGCACCGACACCAGGGCAGGGCGCCAGGGATGTAGTGCCCCAGACCGCGTTGCACGGGTCGACGAGAGCGAGGAAATTCGGTGACCACGCACAGTATCCGGCCCGCCAGGGAAAGTGATCTGGTCCCTGTGCAGGACATCGAGCGGTCGGCTGGCTCACCCTTTGCCGAGATCGGGATGACCGTGGTGGCCGAGGACGACCCGCCGTCGGTCAGCTCGCTACTGCAGTTCGTGCAGAACGGGCGGGCGTGGGTCAGCACCGTCGGGGCCGATCGGCCCGTGGCGTACCTGCTGGCGGATGTGATCGACGCCAATGCTCACCTCGACCAGGTCTCGGTGCACAGCGATTTCATGCACCGTGGGATCGGGACCGCTCTACTGAATCACATGATCGGTTGGGCGCGGGAGTGCGGCCTTCCCGCGGTCACTCTGACCACCTACACCGACGTCCCGTGGAACGGGCCATATTACGAGCGTCATGGGTTCCGGTACCTCGCCGAGAAAGAGGAGACCCCCGGCCTCAAGGAGATCAGAGCCGCAGAGATCGCCCGCGGCCTTGACCAGTGGCCGCGCGCCTGCATGCGCAGGGAACTGTGAGAAGGTCATGGCTCCTGCGACCGGGGACGCGCCGAAGAACCGGCCCTTGTCCCGGCCACGGACCTCACCGGCCGCGTACTCACCACGGCGGGTGATGATCGCGAACGTCTATTGACTTTCGTCGCCGTAGACCTTTGTAGGAAACGCCTTCCGCGTCGTTGGCGGACGTCTGTCGGGTTTCCCGGAGTAGGAGCGAACCACTCTAGCTTTGAGATTCGGCGCGTCTCCATCGCGCGCTTCGACCACCTCCCGGTCGAGGAACTCCCGCTTCGAGTCGGCCGTTCACTGCGCAGGCCAGACATTCGCTCGGACTCGGGGACGAGGCGGCCAGCGTCCCGTAGACCCCTGATAGGCGCTCGGGTTCTGGACGACACTCATGTGCTACATGAACCCGAGGCAAGCCCCATGGCTCGAGCTGCGGTAACCGCAGATCCGCTTCATGCCCGTCAGCTGTCGCGTCAGAGGATCGTCAAGTGAGACACCTGAACCAGTCGCTCCGGGAGTCTTGGTACGTCTTCTGGGAGGGGGGTGAGATCCCCTCGTTCGATCCTTACTGGTGTTCTGTTGGTATCTGAAACGTCCACCGAGAGATCAGTTCTGAATCCGGCCACGCTCGCGAGCCTGCGCACGCACCAGCTGTCGCAGCTGTGCACGGGCCTCGTCGTGGATCGTGGTTGAGGTGGTTGTCGCGGTCTGGATCGAGACGACCAGGCCGTAGCGAACGCTCTCGCCCTTGCGCAGCGTCTGGGCGTCACGCATGCACTCCACCTGGAGGGGGAGCGTCTCACTGGCGCCGAACACCATGGCGCGCTCGCCCTCGATGATTTCGTGCTGGCAGCTGCCCTTGCGAACGCTCCAATGGGTGGCCTCAGCACGGTCACCGGCGGTGATTGCACGGTCGGGGAGTTCAAAGTAAACCTTTGTGCCTCGGTAGCGGCTGAGGTTGCCCGCGGTGGGGGCCATGTAGGCCAGCGTAATGGTGATGCGGTGCCACTCGGGGCGTGCGCGCAGTGAGGATGGGAGGGGGACCCGGTAGGTGTGGCTTTGCTCCCGTTCGATGGAGCCGCCCGCGATGAGTGCGGCTCGGTTTGTCGCGGCATGTCCCAGCAGCGCAGGATCAAGGACGCCGTAGCCGAGCATGGCGGTCAGTTCTCGCCGCGCTCGTTGAGGATCCAGCGCCAAAGAGTCGCGCAAGTGACGCGCAGCAGGACCCCACGAGCTTGCGTGCACGAGCAGCGCGCGGACCAGCACCGGGTGGTAGAGCGCGTCGGGGAAGGCGGGATCGCCGGCCTCAGCGCCGGCCTCGAGCACGTCGAAGACGCCGCTGGCTTCGCGTGAGACCAGGGCGGCGGCGTTGCTGGTGCCGACAGTGAAGGCCGTCGCGGAAGTTGCCCCGCCACGTCCGGGCACCGCGACTCTCGTGCCGGGTCCGGTGGCATACGTGCGCAGGGGATTCAGGACTACCTCGTCTGCGTCTTCCCCGGACCCCACACTGGGGAGTAAGGGGCGCTCGTAGAGCGTCACTCCACCGGTGTGGTGCAGGTCGGGCTTAATCGAGCGGCCGACGCCGGGCCCGACTGCGCCGTAGAACGCAGGCGTGCCCGGCTCGTTCAGGTTCCAGGCCGTGTCGGGACGGTTGCCGGGCTGTGCTGCGCTTAAACCGGTGTGGTCGGGCCCTGAGGCGGGGACGTTAGAGCTGGCATCGGCATGCGTGGCGCCGACGGTGAGCGCGTTCATCGCATCGCCTGGAGGCAGGAGCCCACGCTTTCGGCTGTTTGCTCGAGCAGCGCGCAACGCAGCAACTCGCGCGGCGGTCAGCTGGTTGGCCTGCGAAGCGGGAATCGCCAGCGGAAGGGTGTGGTTGCCGGCGCTGACTATGAAGAGAAGGTTGTACTCCAGGGCGAGCCAGTCGAGTAGTCGCCCAGTTGGGCTCATTCGCCTAACCAGGGCGCGGGCCGGTGAGCCAATAGAAAGGTTGACGATGCGCACGCTCGGCGCGGTCGCATCACGGCCAGATTCTCCCTTGATCATGCGGCGAATAGCGCGGTGCAGCAGATCGGGCAGCAGGACGTTGTCGAGGACCTGCTCGGCTGCCGAGCTCAGGGGGTGGGGTTGGAGGATGGGGCGGACATACAGGGGCCTGTGTAGTGGATCCCCGCCGGCATCGAGGTCGCCGTGGATGATTAGCGAGGCCATGGCGGTGCCGTGATGGCGTGCTGAGACTGGATAGTTGACGCCCAGGCCGTCGGGGTCGTCGACGCTCAGCCGGCCAGCCAGGCGGTCGTGGTTGGCGAAGGGAAGCCCGTCGAGAAGAGCGATGCGAGGCAGCGCATCCGCAGGTCTGGCCGACACGACACTGCCGTCGCTGGAGTCGGTGTGGTCCGGGCCTGCGTCGTCTGAGTCGTCCTGAATATCGAGTTCGGGCTGGGTGACTGTCATCGGGGCGAACGGGGTGACGAACATGACCTCGTCGGTGGTCAGCAGATCGATGGCTTGAGATCCGCGCTCGAGTGCCTCTTCTACTTGCTGGACCGGCAGCTCAGCCAGTATGGCGTGGTAACCGATCTCGGCGATCTGAGCGCGGTGCAGGACCCGTCCGCCAGCCGCGGTTAGTACTTCTTCGACGTGTCCTTCAGCGTAGGTTCGATCCGGGGCTCCGCGACGGAACCACAACTCGACCTCGACGCGTACTGGACTGATCGATTGGCCGACGAGCTCCAGGTGCTCACGCCACTGTTCAAGCAGCCCTGTCTCTCGGACGCGGTCCTGCGGGCCCCACCTGCGGATGGCGCGTAGTTGGGCGAAGGCGTGCTTGAACTTGCCCAGTCCGTGCTTAAACGTGATGTCTGGGTCATCCAGCCAAGCCTCGAAAAGGGTGACCAGCTGGCCGGCAGCCTCGCTGTTGGACATCACCAGGTACAGCGAGCGTGAGACCTGGTCGTCGAGTTGGCCCTCGGTGGGAGAAAAGCTGGCGAAGTCCTCGTCGGGGTCGGTGTCTTCGTCGAGGAACTCGGAGAGGAACTCCAGGCCCTCAATCCGGTCGACGGCGTTGCGAAAGTCGGCGACCGATCCGGCGAGGTCGAAGACCAGTACCAGTTCAGGGTCGAGCTCGTCGGCGTCGTCGTCACTTAGATGGACGCGCCGCCTGTCGAAAGCCTCGACGAGGGCACGGAATTGCGGGGACAGCCTCTCGCCCTGGCGTGTAGCTCCGGGGCCTCGAACTACAGGTGGGACCGAGGGGGGCAGCTTGTGTCGGTCGCCCACAGTCGGCGCAGTCAGTGCCAGCAGGGTTCGCGAGTCGGAGCCGGGGGAGGGGCTGGATCCTTCGGCACCGGCGGTGGGTTGCTGACTCACCCGCTCGCCTGGTTGCGCCAGTGTTCGAGGCGTTCCCTCACGATCCGTTTGTGATCGGAGTCGGGAAGTTCGAGGACGGCGCGGCGGCGTACGTCGAGGGCGAACTCTTCCAGCTCTGCGTAGCTCGCGCCGGCGAGCTTGTCGGCCAGGGTGCGCGGGGCGAACCCAAGGTCGCCACCGAATCGAGCGGCGAGCCGTTCGAGGTAACGGGTGGCTTCGGCGCGACTGGGGGCATTGAGCTCGGCGCGAATCTGGAACCGGCGCCAGGCCGCTCGGTCGAGCAGTTCGCTGTGGTTGGTGGCTCCGATCAATATGACGTGGGCGGGCAGGCGGTCGACCTGCAGCAGCAGCGTGGAGACCACTCGCTTGATCTCGCCGGTCTCGTGCTCGTCCGAGCGTTCCTTGGCGACGGTGTCGAGTTCGTCGAAGAACAACACGCAGCGGCGGGTGCGGGCGAACTCGAAGGCGCTGTCGAGTCGTGCGGCGGTCTCACCGAGGAAACTCGAGACCACCCCCTCATAGCGCACCACATACAGCGGCAGCATCAACTCGGCTGCAATCGCCTCAGCGACGCTGGTCTTACCGTTGCCCGGGGGACCGGAGAGAAGCAGACGATTGCGTGCCTCGATGCCGTAGCTGCGTAGCAGCTCCGAGCGCCTCTGCTCCTCCACCAGCTCACCGATAACCCGCCTCGGCACGGGCCCGAGGTCGAGATCAGAGAGACGTCGTTCCGGGACGACCTCTTGGAGTAGGTCACGTACCGCGGAGGCGCGGTCGTCGCGAGCTCGCCCCTGGCCCGTGGTGGTGATGATCTCGGAGAGCCTATCGGCCAGCAGGTGGTGCTGGTTGGCCCGTTCCTCGGCAATGACCGCCTCGACCAGCACCTTGAACCGGTCCTTGTCCCCGCGTCGCTCAGCCTCGACGAGATCGAGCAGCAAGTCGGCTCGCGCCACGTCGGCCTCCCTAATGGACATATCAGACCCCCGGATAATACCGACCGCTCACACCTCACGCGGGCAAGACGGGCCGGGCGCTCCCATGGCGCGGTCGCAGGTCCCTCGCCTGCCTTGCGGGCCGTCCGGTGGCGACTCCGCCACGATCCACTCGAACCAGTGCAGACGAGCGAGCCTGCCTGCCTCTCACTTGTCAAGACGGAGCTCTTCGGCGACCTAAATTCGCTTGTGGCGACGCATCCGTTCGTGAGAGCCCCAATCAGTGCGGCCTCCGAGGAGCCCCTCGACAAGAACCTATCCGCCTCGGTCACGATCACACCCTGAGACCGCGTCGGCCTCGATGGCCCGGGGAGGGTCAGCCGCTGCCGCTGCTGCGACCCTCCACGCTCCGGCCGTCGCCGCCATGCCGCCGGACCAGGTCGACCGAATCCCGGAGCCCGAGACCCGAGTGCGCGACCCGGAGTCGGCGGACCGCGTCGACCTCACCGGACGAGGCCTGCACCGCCTCGGCGACCTCGCCCGCCCCGAGCTCGGA
>NZ_JAALEC010000585.1:0-4178 GCF_014145205.1 Dietzia sp. DQ11-44 | reverse complement strand
CTGGGCGACCGACCGGGCCAGCTCGTCCCGCCGGTCCACGGCCTCGGACACCTGCTCGGCGAGTCGGGCACGGACGCTCTCCGCGTCCGCCAGCTCGGCGCGTCGGGTCACCAGGTCGTCGGCGGCCAACCGGAAGGTCGCGTCGCGGAGGTCGGCCTGGACGGACTGGGCACGGCGCGCCACCTCGGCCTGACGACCGAGGGGCTTGAGCTGGCGGCGCAGTTCGCCGGTCAGGTCACTCAGCCGGTCGAGGTTGCCCTGCATCCCGGCGAGCTTGCGCTGCGCCTTCTCCTTGCGACGACGGTGCTTGAGGATGCCGGCGGCCTCCTCGATGAAGGCGCGACGCTCCTCGGGTTTGGACTCGAGGATCTCGGCAAGTTTGCCCTGGCCCACGATCACGTGCATCTCGCGCCCGATGCCCGAGTCCGAGAGCAGCTCCTGGACGTCCATCAGGCGGGCGCGGTCCCCGTTGATCTCGTACTCCGCCGCACCATCGCGGAACATCCGCCGGGTCAGCGAGACCTCGGCGTAGTCGATCGGCAGCGTGCCGTCCGAGTTGTCGAGGGTGAGCGTCACCTCCGCGCGGCCGAGCGGCGCCTTCCCCGCGGTCCCCGCGAAGATCACGTCCTGCATCTTGCCGCCGCGCAGCGACTTGGCGCTGTGCTCCCCCATCACCCAGGTCAGCGCGTCGACGACGTTGGACTTACCGGAACCGTTGGGACCGACCACGCAGCAGATGCCGGGCTCGAACCTCAGCGTCGTCGGTGCCGCGAAGGACTTGAAGCCCTTGAGCGTCAACGATTTGAGGTACACGGGTGTCGATCCTAGGTCAGCGTTCGACGAATCCCGTCAGGTCACCGCGCGCCGGCTCCCAGGCGTCCACCACGAGGTCCACGTGGCCGGGGGTCCCGCGGCCGCGCAGGAGTTCCACCAGGGCCCGACACGCGGGCTCCGGTCCTTCCGCCACCACGTGTACCCGGCCGTCGGTCTTGTTGGCGGCGTACCCGACGAGGCCCAGTTCGAGTGCCCTGGACCGGGTCCACCACCGGAACCCCACGCCCTGGACCCGCCCGTGGACCCAGGCCACCAGCCGGACCGGGTCCGGATCCCGTCCGCTCATCGCGGGGCGTCCACTGCTGACGCGCCCGGCCCTCGTCCGGTCTCGAAACCCAACCCGATCTCGGACCCCGCCGCCAGCGTCCGGCCGACCGTGCACGCGGAGTCCACCGAGCGCCGGATCATTTCCAGCAGCCTGTCCCGCATGACCGGGTCGAGCCCGGAGAGGTCGAGCTCGTAGGTCTCCTCCAACCGCGGGTACCGCTCGGCCTCGCGGTCGGCGTCCCCGGAGACGTGGACGGTCGCGGCGTAGTCGTCGCCGAGTCGGCGGGAGACGGTGAAGTCCGAGGCCATCGCGGTGCACGACGCCAGGGCGATCTTGAGCAGTTCACCCGGGGTGAACACGCCCTCGACGTCCGCCGACCCGATCTCGACCCGCGCGCCCCGCGTCGAGTGCCCGACGTACCTCCGGGTCCCGGCCCGCTCCACCCGGAGCTCGGTGGCGGCCGGTGGGTTCTGTGAGGTGTCGTCCTTACCGGTCATCGTCATGACGGTCATCGTACGGAGCGGGCCCGGCGCGCCCCACCACGGCGGGGCGCCGCCTGGCAGGCGGGGCAGAAGTGGGAGCCCCGGTTCATGAAGTCCTCGCGGACCACCGGCGTCCCGCACCTCGCACAGGGACGCCCCGCCTGCCCGTAGACGTCGAGGGACCTGTCGAAGTACCCCGAGGCCCCGTTGACGTTGACGTACAGGGCGTCGAAGGAGGTGCCCCCGGCGGCCAACGCGTCCGACATCACGTCACGGGCGTGGCCGAGCACTCCGCGGACGGTGGCCAGCGTCAAGGCCCCCGCGCGCCGGCGGCCGTGGACACCGGAACGCCACAGTGCCTCGTCCGCATAGATGTTGCCGATGCCGGACACCACGGTCTGGTCCAGCAGGAGTCGTTTGATCTCGGTGTCCCGGCGGCGGATCGTCCGCGCCGTGGCCTGCTCGTCGAATCCGGGCTCGAACGGGTCGGCCGCCACGTGGGCGGCCGGCGCGGGCAGGAGCACCCGGGTGCCGTCGGCGGCCTCGGCCAGTGGGACGACGGTCCACCCGCCGAACGTCCTCTGGTCGACGAACCGCAGCTCCCTGCCGTCGTCGAGCAGGGCGCGGGCGTGGAGGTGTCGTACCTGCGGAGCGTCGGAGGTCGTGACCAGCATCTGGCCGCTCATCCCGAGGTGGACCAACAGGCAGTCGGCGCCGGCGGAGTGCTCACCGTCCAGGGTCAACCACAGGTACTTGCCCCGCCGGCCGGCACCGGTCACCACCCGATCTCGCAATCGGGCGACGATCTCCGCCGGACCGCCGGGCTGGCGGCGGGCCGTGCGGGCCCCGGTCACGTCGACGTCGAGTATCCGACGCCCCACCACGTGCGACTCGAGACCGCGTCGCACCACCTCGACCTCGGGGAGTTCCGGCATGTCAGCCCGTGGCCCGGTCCAGGGCGGCCCAGGCCTGCTCGGCGGCCTTCTGCTCGGCCTCCTTCTTGGTCCGGCCGACGCCCTCCCCCAGTGGATCGTCTCCGACCAGGGCCACCGCGGCGAAGGTCTTGTCGTGGTCCGGCCCGGTGGAGGTGATGTCGTACCGGGCCTTGGGCCGGCCGAGGGCCGAACACTTCTCCTGGAGGCTGGTCTTCCAGTCCAGCGCCGCTCCCAGGGTGGGCACCACCCGCAGCCGCTCACCGATGATCCCCTCGACGATCCCCCGCGCGACCTCCAGGCCATGGGTCAGGTAGACGGCACCGAACACGGCCTCCAGGGTGTCCGCCAGGATCGAGTGCTTGTCCCGCCCGCCGGTGAGTTCCTCTCCCCTGCCGAGGCGGAGGAGCGCACCGAGCCCGTCGGGGCCCATCTCGCGGGCGATATCGGCCAGGACGTAGGTGTTGACCAGGCTCGCCCGGATCTTCGCGAGGTCGCCCTCGGGGCGGTCCGGGTACGCGGTGTAGAGGTGTTCGGTCACGACGAGTTCCAACACGGCGTCGCCGAGGAACTCGAGCCGCTCGTTGTGCGGGAGTCCCCCGTGCTCGTAGGCGTACGACCTGTGGGTCAGCGCCTGTGCGGCCAGCTCCGGGGGCAGCTGTACACCCAGGACCGCGCCGAGCTCCGGGGAGGGGTCCGTCACCCGGCCCCCTCGTCGGTCCCGGGGTCCGCGAACTTCTCCGCCAGGCCGGCCCAGCGCGGATCGATGCGCCCCTCGGTGCTGCCGGAGACCCCGTCCGGCGCGGGGGTGTCGGGGTTGACGCAGTCGCTGAGACCGTAGTCCGTGCACGTGGGCGACATCGGGAACTCCAGGCCGAAGGCGTCGACCAGAGCGGGTTCCAGGTCCAGCAGATCCCCGTCGAGCAGCCGCACCTCGTCCTGCTCCGCGCCGTCCGCCGCGGCCGTCCCCTCGGCGGCGAACATCTCCGTCAGGTCCACGGAGACCTCGGTGGTGAACTCGCCGAGACACCGTGCGCACTCCACCGCGGCCCGCCCCGTGACGGTGCCGGTCACCAGCACCCCTTCCTCGACGAAGGTCAGGTCCAGGTCCAGGTCGACCTCGGCCCCCTCGGGGATCCGGATCAACTCGACCCCGATGTCCGACGGCAGCACCGCGGCACGCTGGACCTGCGTCATCGCCCCCGGGGACCGGGCGATGCTGCGGGTGTCGAGGACGAGGGAATCGGCGGCCGGGCGGCCTTGGCGTCGCTTGCGGGAGGTGGTGGACACGCCCAGCAGACTACCGTCTCCGATCAGTAGTCTCCGTACCCGTCGCCGTAGTGATCGCCCTCGCGGGCCCCGCGGCGGCCGGGGGCCTCACGTCGCCCGGCCGGGGTGACCCCGTGGAGTTCCTCGCGCCCGCGCGACACGGTACGGATGGTCGAGCCGAGGAACTCCTCGAACCGCGCCATCTTGTCGTCGATGTAGGCGTCGCACTCCTCGCGCCGACGGTCGCTCTCCGCGTGTGCGGCGTCCCGGATCCGGCTGGCCTCCTCGTCGGCGATCCGGACGACCTCGGACTCCGACAGCATCCGCTGCTGCTCCTGGCGGGCCTCGGTGATGGTGCGGTCGTAGATGATGTTGGCCTGCTCCACCAGCCGG
>NZ_JAALEC010000584.1:0-1633 GCF_014145205.1 Dietzia sp. DQ11-44 | reverse complement strand
TCCATCCGGTGCTGGCGGCTCCCGGCCCGGATCGCCCGCCCCGGTGAACTCTCCGTGACCAATCAGTGGGTTTTCTTACGCACCCGCCCGCGGGTGGGGTGAACTGGACGCATGCATTCTGCCGCCCATCCCGGTGCCTCGACCTCCCCCACCGGCCTCGACCGACGGACCGTCCTCAAGGCGGGTGCCCTGGCCGGAGCCGCGGCGGGTACCAGCGCCCTGGCGGGCCGGTCCGCGGTCGCGGGTGCCGACGTGGGCGTCTTCCGGCACGGCGTCGCGTCCGGCGACCCGATGCCCGATCGCGTCATCCTGTGGACCCGCGTCACCCCCGCACCGGACGCGGTCCCGGGATCCGGCCGCGGGGCGCCGGTCGCCGTCAGCTGGGAGATCTCGCTCGACCCCGGTTTCTCCCAGGTCGTCCGATCAGGGTCCGTGGTGACCGACGCCGGCCGCGACCACACCGTCAAGTTCGACTGCACCGGCCTGGCCCCCGACCGCTGGTACCACTACCGCTTCCGTGCCCTCGGTCAGACCTCGCACACCGGCCGCACCCGCACCGCGCCCGCCCACGGCACGCTCCCCGCCTCCGGCCGCTGGCGCATCGGGGTGGTCTCCTGCTCCAACTGGGAGGCGGGCTACTTCTCCGGCTACCGCCACCTCGAGGCGCGCGGGGATCTCGACGCGATCGTCGAACTGGGCGACTACATCTACGAGTACGGCCGTGGTGAGTACACCGGCAAGTTCGGCGCGGTCCGGCCCCACGATCCCCCGCACGACATCGTGACGCTGGCCGACTACCGGATCCGCCTGGCCCAGTACCGCACCGACCCGGATCTGCAATCCCTGCACGCGCACGTTCCCTGGATCTGCACCTGGGACGACCACGAGCTCGCGAACGACAACTGGTCCGACGGTGCCGAGAACCACCATCCGCACCAGGGACCGTTCTCCGACCGCAAGGCCGCCAGCTCCCAGGCCTACTTCGAGTGGATGCCCGTGCGCCCCGAGTCCCTCCGCGACGGCGGTCACCTCTACCGGCGGTTGCGCTGGGGTTCGCTCGCCGAGATCAGCATGCTCGACCTGCGCTCCTACCGCACGGAGGGACCGGACCGTTTCGACGGTCACGCGATCGATGTCACCGGCACCATGACCGGCGCCGCCCAGTTCGACTGGCTGGCCCGCGGGCTGAGTTCGTCGACCGCCCGGTGGAACGTCATCGGCAACTCGGTGATGATCACGCCCGTGCTCCTGCCCCCGCTCGAGCCACAGACCACGGCCGCGCTCACCGAGCTGCTGGGCGTCCCGCGCGAGGGCATCACCTACAACCCCGACCAGTGGGACGGCTACGCGGGCGAGCGCCGCCGGTTGATGGAGGTGATCCGCGCCGCCGGCACCCGCAACACCGTCTTCCTCACCGGCGACATCCACACCTCGTGGGCCAACGAGGTGCCGTTCGAGCCGGCGAACTACCCGGGCGCGGGCGTCGGCGCGATCGAGTTCGTCACCCCGTCGATCACCAGCAACAACATCGACGACATGGTGAACCTCCCCGAGGGCAACCCGTTGTCGCAGACCGCGCAGGGGGCCCTCACTCAGGTCAACCGACACGTGCGTTGGGTGGACCTGGACCGCC
>NZ_JAALEC010000583.1:0-2580 GCF_014145205.1 Dietzia sp. DQ11-44 | reverse complement strand
GCGGTCCGGGCGCGGGCCTCGACGATGCGGCGACGCTCCTCGGCGACGTCCGGGACCACGCGCTTGGCGGCGTCGGTGGGGGTGGCCGCGCGCAGGTCGGCGACCAGATCGGAGAGCGGGGAGTCCGGCTCGTGTCCGATCGCGCTGACCACGGGCGTGCGACACCGCGAGATCGCCCGCACCAGGGCCTCGTCGGAGAACGGGAGGAGATCCTCGACCGAGCCCCCACCTCGGGCCAGGATGATCACGTCGACGACCGGGTCGGCGTCGAGTTCCGCCAACGCCTCCAGGATCTGCGGTACGGCCGACGGTCCCTGGACCGCGGTGTTGCGGACGGCGAACCGCACGTCGGGCCACCGACCCCGGGACACCTCGACCACGTCGCGCTCGGCCGCACTCGCGCGGCCGGTCACCAGCCCGACACAGGTCGGCAGGAACGGCAGCGGGCGCTTGAGACGAGGGTCGAACAGCCCCTCGGCGGCCAGGGCCTGCTTGAGCCTCTCGATGCGGGCGAGGAGTTCGCCGATGCCCACCGGGCGGATCTCGGAGACCTGGAGCGAGAACGATCCACGACCGGTGTAGAAGCGGGGCGTTCCCCGGACCACGACCCGGCTGCCCTCGGTGACCGGCACGGGCGCCTCGGAGATGAGGCGGGGCGGGCAGGTGAGGGTCAGCGAATTGTCCACCGAGGGGTCGCGCAGGGTGAGGAACGCCGTCCGTGTGCCCGGGCGCAGGCTGAGCTGGGTGATCTGCCCCTCGACCCAGACGACGCCGAGACGGTGGATCCAGTTGGCGATCTGGTCCGAGACCACCCGGACCGGCCACGGCTGTTCGGGGCTGCTGGGGGACCTCGTCGATCCGGCGGTCACGTGGTGCGTGGCGCGACGCGGCCGGTCGGAACGTCGGGCTCGTCGCCGCCGGGACCGCGGTCCCCGCCCGGGCCCACGGCGGTGTCAGCCCCGCCCCCGGCCCCGTCGTCGTCGAGGTCCTCGTCGAAGGTCGCCCACTCCGGCTTGTCCGACCGGGAGGGGAACACCGTCGCGATCACCCGATCGCCCTTGACCGCGAGACCGGCGACGGTCTGGCCGGCGTGCAGGTACGACTGCACCAGGCTGCCGGCGACCTTCACGGGGACCGCGGGCAGCGAGACCGCCGCCTGGAGCGCGCGACCGGGGAGCTCCACGGCGAGCTCCACCGCGGAGGCGGCGACCCCGATGGAGACACGGGTGAGGAAGAACGGACGGAGCATGGGAACCTCTCTGCCGGGGGGCGTCCGGGAGGCGTGATGGTCGGAATCCAGTATGAACCGTACCCTGGTGACATGACCGAGCAGACCGACATGATCGCCGAACCGGCAACCAAGCGAGTGCTCCTCGCGGAACCGCGCGGCTATTGCGCCGGCGTCGACCGGGCAGTCGAGACGGTCGAGAAGGCCCTGGCCAAGCATGGTGCCCCGCTGTACGTCCGCAAGGAGATCGTCCACAACAAGCACGTCGTGGAGTCCTTCACCGACCAGGGCGTGATCTTCGTCGACGAGACCGACGAGGTCCCGCACGGGTCGAACCTGGTGTTCTCCGCCCACGGCGTCTCGCCGGCCGTCCGCGAGAGCGCCCTGCAGCTGGAGCTGAACACCTTCGACGCCACCTGCCCGCTCGTGACCAAGGTCCACACCGAGGTCAAGCGCTTCGCCCGGGAGGGGTACCTGATCCTCCTGGTCGGCCACGAGGGCCACGAGGAGGTCGAGGGGACCGCGGGCGAGGCCCCCGATGTGGTGACCCTGGTCGACGGCCCGGAGTCCGTCGACGCCCTCGACATCCCCGTCGACACCGAGAAGCTGATCTGGCTCTCGCAGACCACGCTCAGCGTGGACGAGACGATGGAGACGGTGCGGCGGCTCAAGGAGAAGTACCCGACGCTGATCGATCCGCCGTCGGACGACATCTGCTACGCCACCCAGAACCGGCAGGTCGCGGTCAAGACGATGGCGCCGCAGTGCGACCTGGTGATCGTGGTGGGCTCCCAGAACTCGTCCAACTCTGTCCGCCTGGTCGAGGTGGCCCTGCAGGCCGGTGCGCGCGACGCGCACCTGGTGGACTACGCCAAGGAGATCGACACGTCCTGGTTCGAGGGCGTCACCACGGTGGGGGTGACCTCGGGCGCCTCGGTGCCGGAGTTGCTGGTCCGAGGTGTGGTGGACCTGCTGGCCGACCACGGCTTCAACGACGTCTCCTCGGTGCGGACCGCCCAGGAGACCATCACGTTCTCGCTGCCCCGCGAGCTGCGGGTTCCCAAGAAGGTCTGATCCGCGGGAGCCCCGGGAGCCCCGGGAGCCCCGGGATCCGCGGGAGCCTCAGCGGCGGGCGTGCGCCGGGGCCGCCCGCTGGCGGCGGACGGCCACCGGTCGCGGGCTGCGGGGTTCGAGGACGAAGGCCCTGATCAGGGCGATCGCCACCACGACCAGGGTGGTCGTGAGCATCAGCGGGAACCTGGTCGCCAGTGGCAGCACCAGCGAGATCATCTGGGAACGGGAGAAGGCCGCCGCGGTCAGCCCCGCTCCGGCGATCACCGAGGCCATCGGGA
>NZ_JAALEC010000582.1:0-2966 GCF_014145205.1 Dietzia sp. DQ11-44 | reverse complement strand
CGGCGGTTGGATGCCGGCGACGAACAGCGCCCGGCGGGACACCGCCAGCACCGCGATCAGGCACCCGAGGAAGTAGCCCACGGTGAAGCCGGTGCCGAGGCCCCCGGAGAGCGAGTCGATCGCCACCCCGGTGAGGGTGACGGCCACCGCGAGCAGGACTGCCGACCAGGCCGGCAGGCCCCGAACGGTCGAGACGACGGACCTCTCGTCCGCCGGGACCCGTCCGCTCCTCCGTGTGCTCACAGGATGAGACTCTAACTCTCGAGTCGGCGAGCGAGGAATCTGCCGAAGCGCCGCAGCGCGTTGGGCTTGCTCTCCGAAGGCGAGGGTCGGTTACCGTACACGGCCTTCGGGTCGACTGGCCCCGTGGGAGGATTCGCCTGGTCGGCGGACGGATCGTCGGCATCCGGATCCGGCGGGACCACCTCGTCGTCGTCGAGTTCGAGGGTTCCCACGACCGAATCGCCCGGCCCGGTCGCACCGACGGACCCGCTGTCCGGGGCCCCGTGGACCGGTCCCGGTCGGGTGTCCTTGATCCCAGCCATGATGGCGCTGCTGCTCTTGCGCAGCGGCGCGAACCGCGAACTCGACATCTCGCCGAGCCAGGCCGTCAGACGACCCTCGTCGGTGGCGGACGCGAGGTCCGACGCGGTGACGTCCCCGGTCCGGAGATCGATCTGCTCGCCCAGGTAGCGGAGCATCACGGCGACCACCGCCAGGATCGGCACCGCGAGGAACGCCCCGACGATGCCGAACAGGGTTCCGCCCGCGGCCACCCCGAGCAGGATCACCACCGGATGCAGGTTCATCGCCTTCGACTGCAGGATCGGCTGGAGGATGTTGCTCTCGAGTTGCTGCACCGCGATGATCACGACCAACACGATGATCGCGGTGGTCAGGCCGTTGGCCACCAGAGCGATGAGCACCGCCAGCGCACCGGCGGTGAACGCACCGACGATGGGGATGAACCCGGCCAGGAAGGTGATGACCGCGAGCGCCCACGCCAGCGGCACACCCAGGAGGACCAGCGCGAGGCCGATGAAGAAGGCGTCGACGAACGAGACGATCGCCTGGGCCCGGATGTAGCCGCCGAGGGTGTTCCAGCTGCGGGTGAGGACCTCGGTGAGGTGGCGGCCGGCATTGCGGCCGGCGATCCGGCGCACGAACGGCAGGAACCGCGGGCCGTCCTTGATGAAGAAGAACGTGAGGACCAGGACCAGGACGAAGGTGATGAGGAGCGACCCCACCGCGGTCACGCCGGTGAACACGCCGTTGGCGATCTGGTCTCCGCGGTCCTGCAGAGTCGAGCTGAGCTGGCCCAGCACGCTGTCGAGCTGCTCGTCCCGGATGTTCAGTGGCGGACCCCGGAGCCAGTCCTGGACCTCGACGATCGCCTCCGAGGCCTGATCCGCCAGCTGGACACTCTGGTCGATGATCGACGGGGCGATCAGGGCGAGAACGCCCGCGACAGCTCCGAGGGACCCGAGGAGCGAGATGAGTGCGGCGAGGGCCTTGGGGACTCCGTGGCGGGTCATCCATCCCGTGGGGGGCCAGAGGACCGTCGCCACGATGAGCGCGAGCAGGATCGGCAGGATGCCCACCCACAGCGCGCCACCGATCTGGCTCAGCAGCCACCCCGCGATGAGCAGGATGGCCAGGCGCAGCGCCCAGTCGGTGACCCATCGTCCGCCGAGACCGATGAGGACGGACCGGTCGACGTGCTCCTCGTCTGTCCCGACTGGAGGAGGCGGTTTCGGCTCGTCACTCATGTCACACATGATGTCAGAGGTCACGCGGGCGCGCTCCCTGTGACCGGCCGGGGTGGCGGGCAGGGGGCACGGTCGGGGCGGGACGTAGACTCGGGCCTCGTGAGCCTCACCCTCGGAATCGTCGGACTGCCCAACGTCGGTAAGTCGACCCTGTTCAACGCCCTGACGAACAACGACGCGCTAGCCGCGAACTATCCGTTCGCCACGATCGAGCCCAACATCGGGGTCGTGGACCTGCCGGATCCCCGCCTGGCCCGCCTGGCCGAGATCTTCGGCTCCGAGCGGATCCTGCCGGCGGTCGTGTCGTTCGTGGACATCGCCGGCATCGTCAAGGGCGCCAGCACCGGTGAGGGCATGGGTAACAAGTTCCTCGCCAACATCCGCGAGGCCGAGGCCATCTGCCAGGTGGTGCGGGTGTTCGACGACCCGGATGTGATCCACGTGGACGGCCGGGTCGATCCGATGGCCGACATCGAGGTGATCGCCACCGAGCTGATCCTGGCGGACATGGAGACCCTCGAGAAGGCCGTTCCGCGCCTGGAGAAGGAGTCCCGCAAGGACAAGTCCCTGCTTCCGCAGCTCGAGGAGATCCGCAAGGCGCAGGCCGTGCTCGAGGACGGCCGGACCCTGTTCAAGGCGCAGGACGAGGTGGACCGCGCCCTGCTGCGTGACCTGCACCTGATGACCGCCAAGCCGTTCCTCTACGTCTTCAACGCCGACGAGGCCGTGCTGACGGACGCCGAGCGTCAGGCCGAGCTGCGCGCCGCCGTGGCCCCCGCCGACTGCGTGTTCCTCGACGCCAAGGTCGAGTCCGAGCTCCGCGAGCTCGACGAGTCCGACGCCATGGAGTTGCTCGAGTCGATCGGTCAGGACGAGCCGGGCCTGAACGCGCTGGCCCGAGCCGGTTTCCACACCCTGGGCCTGCAGACCTACCTCACCGCCGGGCCCAAGGAGTCGCGTGCCTGGACGATCCGCAAGGGGGACACCGCCCCCAAGGCCGCCGGCGTGATCCACACCGACTTCGAGAAGGGCTTCATCAAAGCCGAGATCGTCTCCTTTGACGACCTCGACGCCGCCGGTTCGATGGCCGCCGCCAAGGCCGCCGGCAAGGTGCGCATGGAGGGCAAGGACTATGTGATGGCCGACGGCGACGTGGTGGAGTTCCGCTTCAACGTGTGATCCTCGGCGCTTCAGCGA
>NZ_JAALEC010000581.1:0-11073 GCF_014145205.1 Dietzia sp. DQ11-44 | reverse complement strand
CCGCCGGCGTTCTCAGACCGATAGGTCAGGCCTTGGCGGCCGATAGCTCCTCACGAACGATGCGAGCACCCGCGCTGAGCGAGCTCAACTTCGCCAGTGCGATGTCCCGGGAGAAGGGCGCCATGCCGCAGTTGGAGCTCGGCAGGAGTCTGTCCTCGTCGACGAACTGCAGGGCGTTGCGGAGCGTGGCCGCGACCTCCTCCGGAGTCTCGACCTTCTCGTTGGCCACGTCGATCGCCCCGAGCATGACCTTCTTGCCGCGGACCAGTTCGACGAGGTCGATCGGGACACGGGAGTTGTGGCACTCCAGGGAGATGATGTCGATGCTGGACTGCTGCAGGAGGGGGAACGACTCCTCGTACTGGCGCCATTCCGAACCGAGGGTGGCCTTCCAGTCGGTGTTCGCCTTGATCCCGTAGCCGTAGCAGATGTGCACCGCGGTCTCCGCTCGTAATCCCTCCGCCGCCCTTTCCAGCGTCGCCACGCCCCAGTCCTTCACTTCATCGGAGTAGACGTTGAACGCGGGCTCGTCGAACTGGATGATGTCGACCCCCGCAGCCTCCAGGTCTCGTGCCTCCTGGTTGAGGATCGTCGCGAACTCCCAGGCCAACTTCTCACGACTGGAGTAGTGGCCGTCGTAGAGCGTGTCGATCATCGTCATAGGGCCGGGGAGTGCCCACTTGATCGGCCGATCGGTCTGCTGTCGTAGGAACTTCGCGTCGTCGACGAAGACCGGCGTGGAGCGGCGCACGTCACCGACCACGGTGGGCACACTCGCGTCGTAGCGATCGCGGATCCGAACCGTCTCGCGCTGCTCGAAGTCGACCCCGTCGAGATGCTCGATGAACGTCGTCACAAAGTGCTGACGGGTCTGCTCGCCGTCACTGACGATGTCGATTCCGCGATCGCTCTGTTCCTTCACGGCAATGCGCAGCGCGTCCTGCTTACCCTCGACCAACTCATCGCCCTGCAACCTCCAGGGCGCCCAGAGGGTTTCAGGCTGGGCGAGCCACGAGGGCTTGGGCAGGCTGCCGACGATGGACGTGGGCAGGATCTGGTTCATGGTCGACTCTCCTCCGGTGGTCATCCGACGAGGACGGGGTAGCGGGCGGCCCACTGCTCGAGGAGTTCGCGATGGGGCTCCACAAGGTGGTCTTCCGTGTACTTTCCCTGCTTCTTCGCGAGCTGACTGCGCTCGACACGGTCGTAGATGATCGGGGTGAGCGAGTAGTCCTTCTGTTCCAGGGTCGGTCGGTAGATCTCTGCGGCGGGGGAGGTCGCGTTGTAGATCTCCGGCCGATAGATCCGCTGGAAGGTCTCCATGACGCTCACCGTGCCTATGAGTTGCAGGTCGGTGTAGTCGCTGAGCAGATCGCCTCGGAAGTAGAACGCGAGCGGGGCGACTCCGCCGGGCGGCAGGAAATACCGGACCTGGAGCCCCATCTTGCGGAAGTACTCGTCGGTCAACGAATAGTCGTCCTGCTGGTACTCGACACCGAGGGTCGGATGGTGGTGTCCGGTCCGACGGTAGGTCCGGCTCGTGGACACACTGATGCAGATCACGGGATCCACCTCGAAGCGCTCCCGGTAGGCCTCGGAGTCGAGGAAGTGCTGGAACAACTTGCCGTGCAGGTCGCCGAAGTCGCCGGGCACGATGAACTCGGAGCGTCCCTCGTTGACCGCTGGCAGCCGAACGCTGAAGTCGAAATCGCGGACGTAGGACGAGAAGTTGTTCCCGACGATCCCGGGGATGCGAACACCGGTGTCCCGGTCGACGATCTGCATGTCCAGTACCTCGATCAGGGGGAACCGGTGGTCCGCGCCCTTCGAGTGGAACTGCAGCTCGGCGGAGACGATCTCGAGCTCGACGGAGTAGCGATCCCCGGTCGGATTGTCCCGGCGTGCGAGGTCATTGAACCGATGGTTGATCATCGACAGGGTTCGGCGGAGGTTCTGCTGACGGTGCTCGCCTCGGGCCAGGTTCGCGAAGTTCGTGGTGGTTCGGGAATTCTCCGACGGTGAGTAGTTCTCGTCGAAGCTGGTGGTGGTGATGCGATACGTGAATTCGTTCGACATGTGCGTCCCGTTCGGGTCGTGATCGGCCGGGCTCGGCGCGGCGGAAAGTCTGTGCCTCCATCCTGCAGTCCCAGTTCAGGTATCGGGTAACTACCATTTGGTATGGGTTTGTATAGCCTTGAGCTATGCGTCGAGAATCCAGGGGAATCACCCTCCAGCAGCTGCACTACTTCATCGAGGTCGCGGCGGAAGGCTCGATCACCGGCGCTGCGGAGCTGCTATATGTCGCCCAGCCGACCATGTCCGCCTCCATGAAGGACCTGGAGAACAGAGTGGGGCGCACCCTCCTCGTCCGATCCGCCCGAGGAGTGACGCTGACCGACGAGGGAGCGGAGTTCCTCGGCTACGCCAGGCAGGTGGTCGAGCAGATGTCCCTACTGGAGCAGCGCTACCTCGGTCAGCCGCCGTCCCGCCGACTGCTCGGGGTGTCGGCGCAGCACTACTCGTTCGTGGTCGAGGCGTTCATCCGGATGGTGCGATCAGGCGAGGCGGAACAGTACGAGTTCTCGCTTCGTGAGACGCGAACCTGGGACATCATCGAGGATGTCCGGACCCTCCGCAGCGAGGTGGGTGTGCTCTACCGGAACGACTTCAACCGGAAGGTCATCGACAAGCTCCTCCGCGATTCCGGCCTGGTCTTCCACCCACTCTTCGCAGCGCTGCCGCACATCTTCATCTCCAGGCAGAACCCGTTGGCATCCCGGGAACGCGTCACCCTCGACGATCTCGCGGACCTGCCCAGGCTCACTTTTGACCAGGGCGCGAACAATTCGTTCTACTTCGCTGAGGAGATCCTCTCCACCCGGTCGAGTAAGAGAGAGATCAGGGTCTCCGACCGCGCGACCATCTTCAACCTCATGATCGGTCTCGACGGGTACACGATCTCCACCGGAATCATCAGCGACGACCTCGATCCGGAGATCGTCGCCATCCCGCTCGACGTGGACGAGAGCATCGAGATCGGCTGGATCAGCCATTCCGGGATCCCGCTCACTGCGCAGGCGCAGCGCTACCTCGCCGAGGTGCGGGCCGTTGTCGCCGACTACGGGATCGAGCTGCTCGACTCCCCGTGAATCCGGCTGACGCTATGCCTCTACACCGTCGCCGAGAAACTTCGGAGGTTTTTCACAGGCGAAGATCATCCGCGATTGTTGTCCACAGATCGATGTGGAGGGCTTACCGGATCCCTGGTGGCGGTTGGATGCTGGACACATGGGAATCCGCTATTACGCATACGCCTTCGACGCCGAGATCACGCAGGCGGTGCTCTCCGACCCACGGGCTCACATCAGTCCGGACCCGTTCGCGGACGCCGTCGGTCTGCCCCACGGCTTCACCATGGGTACGACCGACTTTCAGCAGGGGCCTGCGGAGGAAGACATGCTCTACCTCGACAAGGCGTGGAGAAATCTCCAGAGGATGTCGGAGCCGTCCGACCCAGCCGAAGAGCCCAGGCCGGCATACCGGATGTTCGAAGGAGAGGTGACACCTCTAGACGGCTGGGAGGCGTGGCTGCCGTGGGTGAGAGCGATCCCGCCCGGAGACGTCGCCCTGATAGCCGACGATCTGGACGCGATCACCCGCGCGGACTTTGTCCCCTTGTTCACCCGCCACAACAGCGACTCGGTCGGAGAAGTGGAATCGGAAGCGCAGTACGTGAAGTTCCACCTGGGCCGGGCGAGACGTTTCCTCCGCGCACTAGAGAAATCGGGCCGGGGTTTCGCCTACATGATCGGCTAGCGAGAGCTCGAGCGTCATCGGCTGCAACCGTCGGCCGGCCCCGAACACTGGGAGTGGAGATCCTCCCAGATCCCTGCGGAGAGGGATCGCGTCCCGTGCGCGGGGCGTCTCGCCGTGGCGACTGCCGCCCTCGTCGTCGTCACATCATGTCGCGTGGGGGACCTGATCGCGGTGACGTGAGCCGCGAGATCAGCCGTCCGACCTGTCGCTCGAGAGTGGCGTCGTCCCGGGCGATCAGGAGTGGGTGGATCGCGCTGTAGCGCTCGGCGCGGGTGAGTCGGGCGAAGGCGGCCCCTGCGGCCGGCGTCGCCTCGAGCGCGGTCACGAGGGCCTCGGGGAGCTGTGCTGACGCGGAGCCGGCGTAGGCGCGGTCCCAGCGGCCGT
The DNA here is from genome assembly GCF_014145205.1 of Dietzia sp. DQ11-44. Classification (NCBI taxonomy): domain Bacteria; kingdom Bacillati; phylum Actinomycetota; class Actinomycetes; order Mycobacteriales; family Dietziaceae; genus Dietzia; species Dietzia sp. DQ11-44. The sequence goes on along the minus strand of NZ_JAALEC010000581.1, from coordinate 6,873 downwards.
CGGACCTCGCACGCTCGATCTCGGCGACGCCTCGCGGGCGCAGCCTCCGATCCTCGGCGAGGCGGGTGACGATCTCGACGTTCCGCAGTGACCAGATGGAACGCGCGCGGCGGGGGGTGAACCGTTGCACGAACGTCTTCTCGTCGTGCGACCTGCGCTGCCCGTCGATCCACCCGCTGCACAGCGCCTCCTCGAGCGCCTCCTGATAGGAGAGCGAGGTGGGGGAGGTGACCCCCTTCTTGGCGAGCATCAGCCAGGTCCCGTCGCAGCTCTCGCCGTTCGTGATCAGCCACTCGCGCCACCGGTCGACGTTCGCCACGATCAACGGTGCGTCAGGGCTGTCCGTCGGGCTCATGGTCCCAGCCTGTCAGGTGAAGAGGCCTGAGTGTGTCCTCTATGCGTCGCGCCCGCCCGGTCAGGTGCCGCGCTAACCTCGCACCATGGCTGAGATCGTCGTGACCGGCATCCCGCGGCGTCCCTCTCCGTCGGGCGGGCGCCGCCCGAAGCGCGACGAGCTCGCCCGGTTCGCCACTGAGGATCCGCACGGGGTCGACGATGTCCTGCCCACTGACGCCGAGAGCCTGCGGTTGCTCATTGTCGGGGTGAACCCGGGCTTGTGGACGGCGGCCGTCAACGCGCCGTTCGCGAGACCCGGGAACCGGTTCTGGCCGTCACTGCACCGGGCGGGGTTGACCGACCACGTCATCGATGCCGCCACCGGGTTCTCGGCCGCCGACGAACAGCAGTTGCTCTCGCGGGGCATCGGGATGACGAACCTCGTCGGCCGCGCGACCGCCCGAGCCGACGAGCTCACCCGTGAGGAGCTGCGTGCGGGTGCGGTGCGCGTGGCCACGCTCGCCGGGGAGCTGCGCCCGGCGGTCGTCGCCGTCGCGGGGATCACCGCCTTCCGAACTGCTTTCGCGCGACCGAAGGCCGGCTACGGGGAGCAGGACACCTCGGAGGTACCGGGGTGGCCCGGTGGCGTGGTGCTGTGGGTGCTGCCGCAACCCAGCGGGTTGAACGCGCACGAGACCCTCGACTCCCTGGCCGCGCACTGGCGGGAGGTCTGGGGTGCGGTGGAGAGGACCGGGGACCCCGGTGCACGCTGAACCGGCCCGTCGTCACCCGACTTCCGGCGACGTCAGCCGTCGTTACTCCGTCGATCGGCCCGGAAGGACCTCTCGACCAGCACTCTGATCTCCTCCGCCAGCGCGGGGACCGGACCGGAGACGGGGAGTCCCGGGACCACGTCGGTGATCCCGAGCGGGGCGAGCGGCCCGGGTGCCACGCCGAGATCGGCTTTCCAGCCCGCGTACTGGGCCCCGCTGGAGGCGAAGACGATGCGCCCGAGGCCCACGAACGCGTGGGCGGCGCTGCACATCGCGCAGTGCTCGCCCGAGGTGTACACGACACTGGACGCCCGCTCCTCGGGCTGCATGTTCTCCGCCGCCCAGCGGGCGATCGCGAACTCCGGATGTCTGGTGGCGTCCCCACTCGATTCGCGGTTACGGTCCGCGAACCGCACCTCGCCGGCCTCGTCCACCAGCACAGAGGCGAACGGTTTGTCCCCCGCCGCCAGCGCCTGCCCCGCGAGGTCCACACAGGTGCGGAGATGGACGAGGTCGTCGGCCCCGACGGGGCGGGGGTCGGACGTGGTGGTCACGGTGCCTTCTGGAAGAGTCTGCTCCCCGCGGGGTTACGAGCTGCCGCCGACGCGCGCGTGCGGGAAGTCGGCGGCACGCCCCTGGAACGCCAGGATATGCGGGTTCTCGATGACTCCCTCGCGGATCTCGATGGCGCGGGAGATGGTGAGGTCCTCATCCCATGCGGCCGGCCCCTCCATGACCGTCCGCAGGAAGGGCAGGAGCGCCTCGCTGATCTCCCACGTCGCCGAGTTCCACAGGTAGGACGGACTGTGGTCGACGGCGTAGTAGTGCACACCCTGCCCGACGGTGAACATCGGGTCCTCGAACCCCGTGGGCACGGCCCACTCGAAGCCCATGCCGGCGTCGCACGAGACGTCGATGATGAGGCTGCCGGCAGCGAACTCCTCGAGATCCACGGTCCGCAGGTAGGTCAACGGGGCTGTGACGTCCTGGAGAGTGCAGTTCACCACGATGTCGTGCGAGGCGAGGAACGTGGGGAGCAGGACGTCGCCGTCCTCGGTGGGAACCGTGCTGAGGTGGGTCGCGCCCTCGTCGGTGTTGAGCTGGGTGATGTGGGCGCTGTGGATCGGCGAGCCCACCGCCGTGGCCCCCCGCTGGGTGAGGACCTGGATGTCGTGGATCCCGTGGGCGTTCAGGGCGGTGACGGCCCCGCGCGCTGTGGCGCCGAACCCGATCACCACCGCGCTCAGCCGGGGCCCGTAGTTGCCGGTGGACCCCGTGAGGCTCAGGGCGTGAAGGACCGAGCAGTACCCGGCGAGCTCGTTGTTCTTGTGGAGCACGTGCAGACTGAAGTCGCCCTGCCGGGTCCAGTGGTTCATCGACTCGAAGGCGATGAGGGTGAGCCGACGGTCGATCGCGGTCTGCGTCAACCCGGTGTCCTGCACACAGTGCGGCCAGCCCCACAGGACGCGACCCTCCGGGATCTCGGCCATCTCTCCCAGCTGGGGTTTCGGGAGCAGCAGCACGTCAGCGGAGTCGATCACCTCGGCGCGCTCGGCGACCCGCCCCACGCGCGACTCGACATAGCCGGGATCGAGTTGGAAGTCGGCGGCGTAGCCGCGTTCGACGATCATGCGTGCGCGGAGGTCCGGCTCGATCCGGTCCAGGTGCCGGGGATGTATCGGGAGTCGACGCTCGTTCTCCATGGTGGAGCTCGCGAGCAGACCGAGGCTGAGGAGTTCGCCTCCCGGGGAGGCACCATCGCCAGTGGCGGCGGAGGTGGTGGCGGGCGGGTGAGCGGTTCCGGTCATCCGGACTCCCATCATCAGGGAACCGAATCCAGCTCCTGGTCCGACTATATGCGGCCGGACAGGGGAGCGGCCCGGCGCCGAGCGGGAGCGGCCCGCGGGACGGGTCCGATGACGCTCAGGACTCGTGCCGGAACCCGACCTTGATGGTCACCTGCCAGTGGGCCACCCGGTCGCCGTCCAGCTTCCCGCGGACGGACTGCACCTCGAACCACTCGAGGTTGCGGAGAGTCTTGGAGGCCTCGGCGACCGCGTTGGCGATCGCGGCATCCGTTCCTTCGGGGGAGGAGCCGACGATCTCGGTGACGCTGTAGACGTGGTTCATGGTGCCCTCCAGGTTGTGTGACCTGGCTCACCCTATCGCGGCTAGTGCCCTCGCCGGGCCGAATGACACCGGGCCGAATGACACCGGACCCGACGACACCGCACCCACCGGCGCGCGGCCGATGGGTGCGGTGAGGCGGGCGGGTCGGATCAGTTGCCGAGGCTCGCGAGCGCGGAGTTGAACGTCTCGCTCGGGCGCATGGCCTCCCGCAGCTTGTCGACGGAGGGCTGGAAGTAGCCTCCCAGCTCGACCTTGGAGCCCTGGACCGACAGCAGCTCCTCGAGGATGGTGTCCTTGTCCGCGGTCAGCTTCTCCGCCAGCGGAGCGAAGTGCGCCGCCAGGTCCCGGTCCTCGGTCTGCGCGGCCAGCTCCTGGGCCCAGTACAGCGCGAGCCAGAACTGGCTGCCCCGGTTGTCGAGCTCACCGGTGACGCGGGACGGTCCCTTCCGGTTCTCCAGCAGCTTGCCGGTCGCCGTGTCGAGCGTCTTGGCCAGGATCGTGGCCTTGGGGTTGTCGTCCTTCCGGCCGAGGTCATCCAGGCTGGCCCCCAGCGCGAGGAACTCGCCGAGCGAGTCCCAGCGCAGGTGGTTCTCCTCCACCAGCTGCTGGACGTGCTTCGGCGCCGATCCGCCCGCGCCGGTCTCGTACAGTCCACCGCCCGCCATCAGGGGCACGATCGACAGCATCTTGGCGCTGGTACCGAGTTCGAGGATCGGGAACAGGTCGGTGAGGTAGTCGCGCAGGATGTTGCCGGTCACCGAGATGGTGTCCAGGCCCCTCCACGCGCGCTCGAGCGTGTAGCGCATGGCACGCACCTGGGACATGATCTGGATGTCCAGGCCCTCGGTGTCGTGGTCGGCGAGGTACTTCTTCACCAGGGTGATCAGGTTGTTCTCGTGCGGGCGGTACGGGTCGAGCCAGAAGACGGCCGGCATCTCCGAGGCGCGCGCACGGTCCACGGCGAGCTTCACCCAGTCGCGGATCGGCGCGTCCTTGACGGTGCACATGCGCCAGATGTCGCCGGCCTCGACGTCCTGGGAGAGCAGGACCTCGCCGGTGGCGGCGTCGACGATGTTGGCGACGCCGTCGTACTGGACCTCGAAGGTCTTGTCGTGGCTGCCGTACTCCTCGGCCTTCTGCGCCATGAGACCGACGTTCGGCACGGTGCCCATCGTGGTGGGATCGAACGCCCCGTTGGTCTTGCAGAAGTTGATGATCTCCTGGTAGATCCGCGCGAACGTGGACTCCGGGATGACCGCCTTGGTGTCCTTCTTGCGGCCGTCGGCGCCGTACATCTTCCCGCCGATGCGGATCATCGCGGGCATCGACGCGTCGACGATGATGTCCGAGGGCGAGTGGAAGTTGGTGATGCCGCGGGCGGAGTCGACCATCGCCAGTTCCGGCCGGTGCTCGTGGCACCGGTGCAGATCCTCGATGATCTCCTCCTTCTTGGAGGACGGGAGCGTCTCGATCTTGTCGTACAGGTCGACCATGCCGTTGTTGACGTTGATCCCGAGCTCGTCGAACAGGTCGTGGTGCTTGTCGAAGGCCTCCTTGTAGAAGACCCTCACCGCGTGGCCGAACACGATGGGGTGGCTGACCTTCATCATGGTCGCCTTGACGTGGAGCGAGAACATGACGCCGGTCTCCTTGGCGTCGTTCAGCTGCTCCTCGTAGAACTCCAGGAGCGCCTTCTTGCTCATGAACATGGAGTCGACGACCTCGCCGGCCTCGAGGGGCACCGTCTTGAGGACGTGGGTCTCGCCGTCCGGCGTCACCACCTCCATGCGCGCATCGCAGGCGCGGTCGAGGATGATCGACTTCTCGCCGGCGTAGAAGTCGCCGTGCGTCATGTGTGCGACGTGGGTCTGCGACGCCATCGACCACTTGCCCATCGAATGCGGGTTGGCCCGGGCGTACTCCTTGACCGCCTTCGGGGCGCGGCGGTCCGAGTTGCCCTGGCGGAGCACCGGGTTCACGGCGCTGCCCAGACACGCGGAGAGTCGCTCGGCGACCTCGATCTCCTCGGGGGTCTGCGGGTCGTACGGGTACTTGGGGATGTCGTAGCCCTTGGCCTGGAGTTCCGCGATGGCGGTGTTCAGCTGGGGGACCGAGGCGCTGATGTTGGGAAGCTTGATGATGTTGGTGCCCGGTTCCTGGGTCATCTGTCCCAGTTCGGCCAGGTTGTCGGGAACCTTCTGTTCGTCGGTCAACCGATCCGGGAAGGCGGCCAGGATGCGGGCGGCCACCGAGATGTCGCTCGTCGTGACATCGATGTCGGCGGCGTCGGTAAAGGTGCGGACGACCGGGAGGAACGCCTCCGTCGCCAGTCGTGGGGCCTCATCGGTGAGGGTGTAGATGATCGTCGTTCTGCCTGGGGTCATGTCGGCTCTTTTCTTTTCAGGCTGATCGTGTTCTTGTGGAACGGCATCAGCACGCCTGCACCATCATCACCCGAGTCGGGCCGGCGTGGCCAGAACCCCCCGGTGTGGTCGATCGGTGCACGTGCGCGGTTGTGTGATCGTCTCGGCGTCACCCTGCACTGTGGCCCACGACGCACGCGTCCGCGGCGTTTTCCGGCGGCGGGGACCCCGACCGGGGCGTCCCGGGCCGGGCCGTCCCCGCGGGGCGGGCGCGTTCCGGCGGTGTCGCGTCCGTCCCATCAGGCCTAGTGTCGAGGGACGACCGCTACTGCCGAGGAGGCGTCGACGATGACCGATGTGGGTGCACGGGCACAGGAACTGGCCGCTCTACACGACTCGGGTGACCTGGTGGTCCTCCCGACCGTCTGGGACACCTGGAGTGCCCGGACCGCCGCGGACGTGGGGTTCCACGGACTCACCGTGGGAAGTCACCCGGTCGCCGACGCCATCGGGAGCGCCGACGGTGAGCGGATGGACTTCGGCGAGTACCTCGGGGTGGTGCGCAGGATCGCCGAGTCGGTCGACATCCCCGTGAGCGCGGACGTGGAGTCCGGGTACGGGCTCGGTCCGGACGAGTTGATCTCGCGGTTGCTCGAGGCAGGGGCGGTGGGGGCCAACATCGAGGATGTGGTCCACGGCGAGGGCGACCGGGTCCGGGACAAGCACGAGCACGCCGACTACATCGCCGGCGCCCGCCGCGCGGCGGATGACGCCGGTGTGCCCTTCGTGATCAACGGCCGCACCGACGCGGTCAAGCTGGGCGGAGAGGTCTTCTCCGATCCGCTCGCCGAGGCGGCCGAGCGCATCGTGCTGATGGAGCAGGCCGGCGCGCGCTCGGTCTACCCGGTGGGGCTGACGTCCGCCGACCAGGTGACCAGACTCGTCGGGGCGGTCTCGATCCCGGTCAACGTGACCGCTCATCCCGTGAAGGGCCACGGCGCAGGGGACCTGGCCGTCCTCAGGAACCTGGGGGTGCGGCGGGTGTCCTTCGGCCCGCTGTGGCAGATGTGGCTCACCAAGGTCTCCACCGAGCAGCTGTCCCACTGGATGACCCCCGACCAGTAGGTCGCAGCGGAGCGACCGCCCCGGCAGGCGGTGCGTCGGACGTTCAGTCCGAGGCGCTCGGGCGCCTGCGGCCGGCCTTGGCCTGCGAGCGCCGGCTCTTGGCGTCGAGGCGCCGCAGCCTCGATCCGTAGGTGGGCCGTGTCGGC
>NZ_JAALEC010000580.1:0-1198 GCF_014145205.1 Dietzia sp. DQ11-44 | reverse complement strand
TCCCGCCGCCACCGCGACCGGGTTCCCCGACAGCGTGCCGGCCTGGTAGACGGGACCGGCGGGGGCGAGCGCGGACATCACATCGGCGCGGCCACCGAACGCCGCGGCGGGCAGCCCGCCGGACATGACCTTGCCGAAGGTGGTCAGGTCGCCGGCCACGCCGTCGATCCCCCACCAGCCGCGGTCGCCGGCCCGGAAGCCGGTCATGACCTCGTCCATCACCAGCAGCGCGCCGTTCTCGGAGCACAGGGTGCGCAGTTCCTCGTTGAAGCCGGGCAGCGGCGGGACCGTGCCCATGTTGCCGGCGGCTGCCTCGGTGATCACGCAGGCGATCTCGCTGCCGTGGTTGGCGAAGACCAGGCGGGCCGCCTCGACGTCGTTGTACGGCAACACGATCGTGTCGTGGGCGGTCGCTCCGGTCACGCCGGGCGAGTCCGGCAGGGCGAACGTCGCGAGACCCGAGCCCGCGTCGGCCAGCAGCGCGTCCACGTGGCCGTGGTAGCAGCCGGAGAACTTGACCACCTTGGACCGGCCGGTGAACCCGCGCGCCAGTCGCACCGCGCTCATGGTGGCCTCGGTACCGGAGTTGACCAGGCGCACTTCCTCTACGGAGGTCCGCCCCACGATCTCGCGGGCCAGGTCGACCTCGCCCTCGGTGGGGGTGCCGAAGCTCAGACCGCGGGTGGCGGTCTCCCGGACGGCCTCGACGATCGCGGGGTGGGCGTGGCCGTGGATCATCGGGCCCCAGGAGCTGATCAGGTCGATATAGGTGTTGCCGTCGACGTCCGTCATGCGAGAACCCCGCGCTTCACGCATGAAACGCGGGGTTCCGCCGACGGAGTTGAAGGCGCGGACCGGGGAGTTGACCCCGCCCGGGATCAGCTCACGGGCCTCGGCGAAGAGCTCGGCCGATCGGGTGGTGCCGGACAGGCCGGACGGGGTCGGGAAGGCATCGCTCGCAGACGTCACCCGTCCAGTGTCTCAAAGACTGACCGCGAGTACCCCCTCGCGGTGTCAGCCCTGCGGCGGGGCGGGCTGGCCGTGCGGTGCGAACATCGCCTTGACGGCGGTGTCCACCTGTCCGGCCACGTCCTGCAGCGCCTTCTCGGCCTGCTGGTGCAGCTCCTGCGGGGTGGGCAGCGGCGCCGGTGCCGGGATCACCGGAGCGGGCACGGCGGGCGCTGCGACGGGGGCTGCC
>NZ_JAALEC010000579.1:0-1674 GCF_014145205.1 Dietzia sp. DQ11-44 | reverse complement strand
GGATCACCACGTCGGGCCGCAGTCCGCGCGCCGCCATGTCCCGGCCCGTGAGCCGGGCCTGGAGGTGGCCGGTCTCGGAGAGCCGGTCGTAGTCGCCGCTCCCGAACGAGGCCTGCCCGTGGCGGACCAGGTGGATGGCCCCCATCAGCGATCGACCCCCGTCACGTGCGGTTCCCCGTCCCCGGCAGGCCACCGAGGAGCCCGCCGATCTTCTGGCGCGCGTCGTGCACCCCGCCCGCGAGCAGCGGCAGGACGACCCTGGGCACCGCGAGCAGCTCCGGGATCACGTCGCGCGGGCTGATCCGGGTGGGCGTCAGCCGCCCCTCGCCGGTGCGGATGATGCGCAGGCACCGCTGTTCGAGGAACCCCACCGCGGGCCGGAACGCGCGGAACGCCGGATTCGTCGTCTGACCGTGGAAGAAGCGGTGGTTGATCTGCTGGGCGATCACCGCGAGGCGGAACAGTCCGAAGACCTCGTAGAACCGCCAGTCGTCCTCGCTGATCGCCAGGCCCGACCGCTCGGCGTAGCGCTCGACGACCTCCCACCGGGTGAGCATCCCGGGCGCGTGAGTGGGCTGGCGCCGGAACGCCTTGAACACCGGGCCGTCCCCGTCCTCGACCCAGTAGGCCAGGGCGCCACCCAGATCCATGAGCGGGTCACCGACGGTCGCCATCTCCCAGTCCAGGACGCCGATGACGGAGGTGACGTCGCCGGGGTCGAGGACCAGGTTGTCGAAGCGGAAGTCGTTGTGGACCAGGCAGTGGCCCACGTCGTCCGGCTGATTGGCGTCCAGCCACTTCATCACCGGCGCGAAGTCGGGCACGTCGGGGGTCCGCGCGCGGCGGTAGCGGGCCGACCACCCCTCGACCTGCCTGCGCACGTAGCCCTCGCCACGGTCGAGGTCGTCCAGGCCGGCGGCCCGGACGTCGACGGCGTGCAGGTCCACCAGGGCGTCGACCGCCCGTTCGGACAGACGCCGGATGGTGGCCCTGTCCGCGCGGAGTTCCCGGGGGAGGTCCTTGCGCAGGATCGTGCCCTCGAGTCGCTCCATCACGTAGAAGTCGGACCCGATCACCGACTGGTCGTCGCAGAACCCCACCATCCGGGGCACCAGCGGGTACACCGGGCGGAGCGCCGACTGGACGCGGTACTCGCGCTTCATGTCGTGGGCGCCGCGGGCCTTGGTGCCGGTCGGCGGGCGGCGCAGCACCAGGTCCACGCCGGGATATCGCAACACGTAGGTGAGGTTGGACGCGCCTCCCGAGAACTGGCTCACCTCGGGGATGACCGGCTCGTCGTCGTCACCCAGGTCCACTCCCGCCAGGACGTCCGCGTGGTCGGGGGTGACGGAACGCAGCCAGGCCGCGACCGCCTCCACGTCGAACGCGTCCTCCCTGCGCACCGCGCCCGCGCCCGGGATCCTGCGGCTCAGGGGCGAGGCCCCGTGCGGTCGGCTCATCGGCCCGACTCTGCATCCGTAGTGGCTCCGGCGGCGTCGCGGTACGGCGCGAGCATCGCCCGGGCGACCACACCGAGGTGGACCTCGTCGGGGCCGTCGGCCAGGCGGAGCGAGCGCGCGGTGGCGTAGGCGCCGGCGAGTGGGAAGTCGTCGCTCATCCCGCCGCCACCGTGCAGCTGCAACGACATGTCGATCACCTTCTGGGCCATCTTAG
>NZ_JAALEC010000578.1:0-1444 GCF_014145205.1 Dietzia sp. DQ11-44 | reverse complement strand
AGGCGGGCCTGGTCGATGGCGATCCGGGCCTCGGCGAGCCGCTCCCGGTTCCCGCCCAGGTTGACGACGGGTTTGCCGAAGGCCACCCGGCCCGAGGCGCGACGGCAGGCCAGGTCGAGCGCCATCTCCGACAGCCCGATGAGCCGCATGCAGTGGTGGACGCGGCCGGGGCCGAGCCGACCCTGCGCGATCTCGGCGGCGCGCCCGGGTCCGGTGATGATGTTCTCCACCGGCAGACGCACGCCCTCGAGGGACACCTCACCGTGGCCGAGCGGTTCGTCGTAGACACCCTGTGCGGTGAGCATGCGCTCGACGCGCACCCCGGGGGCGTCCATGGGCACCAGGACCATCGAGTGCCTCAGGTACCGGTGGGCGTCCGGGTCCGACACACCCATGAAGATGCCCACCTCGCAGTCCGGGTGGCCGACCCCGGTGGACCACCACTTGCGGCCGTCCAGCACCACCTCGTCGCCCTCGACCCGCGCGGTGGCCGCCATGTTGGAGGCGTCGGAGGAGGCCACCTCCGGCTCGGTCATGAGGAAGGCGCTGCGGATCCTCCCGTCCAGGAGCGGGTCCAGCCAGCGGTCCTTCTGCTCCTGCGACCCGTACTTGAGCAAGACCTCCATGTTGCCGGTGTCCGGGGCGTTGCAGTTGAACACCAGGGGCGCGATGAACGACCTCCCCATCTCCTCGGCGACGGGCGCGTAGTCGGTGTTGGTCAGGCCGGTCCCCCCGTGGGTGCCGTAGCGCTCGGCGTAGGGGCCCTCGTGCCCGGCGGGCAGGAAGAGGTTCCACAGTCCCTGCTCGCGCGCCCTGCCCTGCAGTTCGGTGATCCGCGGATCGACCGCCCAGGGGTCCTCGCCGGCCAGACGGCGGCGGGCGATGTCGGCGTGGATCCCCGGCTCGACCGGGGTGATGTGCGTGTCGATGAACTCGCGGACCGCCGCGGTGAGCTCGGCCGCGCGGGGTGAGGGTGAGAAGTCCATGGTGTGCATCGTGGCACACCCGGGTGAACGGGTCCGTCCCACGGCGGCGGCTCGTCGGATACCTCTGGCAGGATCGCGGGGGTGAGCGAGAACGCGCGTACCCCCCTCGCGGACCGGGTCGACCCCGTCCGCGACTGGTCGGTGCGACGCACCTACCTGGCCGGAGACTTCCGCGCCGAGGACCTGGTCGCGGCCAAGGCCGGTCGGCGGGTGTCCGTCGTGCTCCCGGCCCGGAACGAGGAGTCGACGGTCGGCGTGATCGTCGCCGCGCTCCGGTCCGAGCTGGTCGAGCGGGTGCCACTCATCGACGAGTTGGTGGTGATCGACTCCCACAGCGTCGACGGCACCGCGGAGGTGGCCCGCGCGGCCGGCGCCCGGGTGGTGGCGCAGGGGGACGTGCTGCCCGCCCTGGGGGACGTCCCGGGCAAGGGCGAGGCGCTGTGGAAGGCCCTCGCCGC
>NZ_JAALEC010000577.1:0-1406 GCF_014145205.1 Dietzia sp. DQ11-44 | reverse complement strand
CGCCGCGTCGGCGCGGCGGGCGAGGTGGTCACGGACGGAGGTCACCACGTCCCCGCCGTAGTCGGCACGCCCGCCGGCGCCCGCCCGGTACTGGTCGGGAGACACCCAGTGCATGAGCACCACGGGGCAGCCGTGGTCGGCGACGACCTCCAGCATGCCGGGGTCGGCGAGGCCTCCGGAGACGTCGTTGATCAGCGCCGCTCCCGAGTCCAGGGCCTCCGCCGCGACGGAGGCGCGCATGGTGTCGACCGAGACCGTGAACTCCTCCTCCACGAGTGCGCGGACCAGCGGGATCACCCGGGCCGCCTCGTCGGTCCGATCGACCCGGATCGCACCCGGCCTCGTGGACTCCCCGCCGACGTCGAGGAGGTCGGCGCCCTCGGAGACCAGGCGACGCGCATGGGCGAGGGCCGCCTCGGGGGCGAGGTGCCGCCCACCGTCGGAGAAGGAGTCCTCCGTGACGTTGACGATGCCCATCACCGCGCAGCGGCCCGGGCGCGGCAGTACGGACGGGCGCGGCGGGGCGGCCGGGTGGCTCACGTACCCCGGAGGAGGCCGAGGGCCTCCGCCCTGGTGGAGGCGTTGGACCGCATGCTGCCCCGGACCGCGGAGGTGGTGGTCACGGAACCGGCTTTGCGGATCCCCCGCATGCTCATGCACAGGTGTTCGCACTCGATCACCACGAGGACGCCGGTGGGCTGGAGCCTGTCCACCAGGGCGTCGGCGACCTGGCCGGTCAGGCGTTCCTGGACCTGAGGGCGCTTGGCGTAGAGGTCCACGAGTCGCGCGAGCTTGCTCAGCCCGGTCACGGCACCGGATCGCCCCGGGATGTATCCGATGTGGGCCACCCCGTGGAACGGCACCAGGTGGTGCTCGCAGGTCGAGTAGATGGGGATGTCGCGCACCAGCACCAGTTCGCGGTGATCCTCGTCGAAGGTCTTGGACAACACGTCCGCGGGGTCGGTGTACAGCCCCGCGAACACCTCCCGGTAGGCGCGGGCGACTCGGGCAGGGGTGTCCAGGAGTCCCTCGCGCTCCGGGTCCTCACCCACGGCGATCAGGAGTTCCCGGACCGCGGCCTCGGCGCGTTCGGCGTCGAACACGCGGTCGGTGGACCTCGACCGGGCGTCGGCCGCGGGGATGTGGTCAGGGGTTGTCATCAGTCCTCTTCTCGCACGACACCAACCGGGAGGTCAGTCGTCACGTTCCCACGGGGCACGCCACCCGGGTTCCTTGTCCTCGCGTCGCCGCGACCCGCTCCGACGCCCGTCACCGTCGACCGCCGACCACGCCCGGGTCGACCGATCGGACGGCGTGGCGTCCCGGTCCCCCGGGCTGCCGGGCTCCTCGACCGTGGTCTCGGGGTCGGCGGGGGCGGCAGGGAGACGGGTGGTCTCGGACTCGCT
>NZ_JAALEC010000576.1:0-2168 GCF_014145205.1 Dietzia sp. DQ11-44 | reverse complement strand
CCCGCCCGCGCCGTCGACGTCGCCGACCCGGCCGCCCGCACCACCCAACATCAGCCGGTCGAGCGAGTCCAGGAACGCCGAGAGGGTCTTGCCCGACCCCGTGGGGGCCACGACGAGCGTGTGGGCGCCGCTCGCCAGGGACGCCCACGCCCCCTCCTGCGCGGGGGTGGGCCGGTCGAACGCCCCACGGAACCACGAGGCTGTGGCCGGGTGGAACCGCTCCAGTGCGTCGGACATGAACTCATGATGTCGCACGCCTACGACATCGGCCCGACCCGCGCCCCACCTCCGTAGAGTGTCGGCATGCGCAAGACTGTGAGCATGCACAGCGACAGCATGCGCGATCTCGACGACGACGACCTCGCCTGTTTCCTCGCCACGGGGATCGGTGACATCGTCCGGGGCACGCGCGCCGGGGGGCTGCTCCGCGGGCGCTCGCTCGCCCGTGTCGCCAACGAGGTCGCGCAGAACTGGACCGACGAGGTGCTGGCCGTGCACCGCCCGGATGACGGAACGCTCTCCGAGGGGGTCTCGGACGATCTCAGCAGGCTGGACAAATCCCGCGTCTGGATCATCGACGTGATCGACGGCACCAAGGAGTTCTCGACGGGCCGCTCGGACTGGTCGGTGCACGTGGCACTCGTCGTCGACGGCCGGCCCACCGTCGCCTCCGTGGGGCTGCCGGACTCGGGGCGGGTATTCCGCTCGGACCAGGTCGATCACGTGGACGGCCCCCATTCGGGGACCATGGTGATCAGCCGCAACAACCCCCCGCCGGGGGCGCTCCAGGTCGCGGACGCGGTCGGCCTGGAGGTGCGGCCCATGGGCTCGGCCGGTGCCAAGATGCTCTCCGTCCTGCTCGGCGACGCGGACGCCTACCTCCACGCCGGGGGGCAGGACGAGTGGGACCAGGCCGCGCCGGTCGGCGTCGCCCTGGCCGCGGGGTTGCACGCCTCCCGCCTGGACGGGACGCCGATCCGGTTCAACAAACCCGACACCCACTCCCCGGACGTCCTGATCTGTCGCCCCGAGCTCACCGAGAAGATCCTGGCCGCGCAGGCCGCGCAGGCGACCCGAACGTAGACTGCAGGTCATGACCGTCCCCACCCCGTACGAGGACCTGCTCCGACTCGTCCTGGAGCAGGGCACCGCCAAGGCCGACCGCACGGGAACGGGCACCCGCAGCCTGTTCGGCCACCAGCTGCGCTATGACCTGGCGGCGGGATTCCCGCTGATCACCACCAAGCGCGTCCACTTCAAGTCGGTGGCCTACGAGCTGCTGTGGTTCCTGCGCGGCGACTCCAACGTGGGCTGGTTGCGCGAGAACGGCGTGAGCATCTGGGACGAGTGGGCTGACGAGCGCGGCGAGCTCGGACCCGTCTACGGCGTGCAGTGGCGGTCCTGGCCCACCCCCGACGGCCGGCACGTGGACCAGATCGCGAACGCCGTGGACCTGCTGCGCACCGACCCCGATTCGCGGCGCAACATCGTCTCGGCGTGGAACGTGGGCGAGCTGACGGACATGGCCCTGCCGCCCTGCCACCTGCTGTTCCAGTTCTACGTGGCCGACGGCAAGCTGAGCTGCCAGCTCTACCAGCGCAGCGCCGACCTCTTCCTGGGGGTGCCGTTCAACATCGCCTCCTACTCGCTGCTCACCCACATGGTGGCGCAGCAGGTCGGGCTCGAGGTGGGCGAGTTCATCTGGACCGGGGGCGACTGCCACATCTACGACAACCACGTCGAGCAGGTCAGGACGCAGCTGGCCCGCGAGGCCTTCCCCTACCCGGAGCTGCGCCTGCGCCGCGCGGACTCGGTCTTCGACTACCGCTTCGAGGACTTCGACGTGGTCGGATACGAGCACCACCCGGGCATCAAGGCCCCGGTCGCGGTCTGAGCCGGGAGACGACGGCCGTGCCGGTCCGGATGGTGTGGGCGCAGGCCCGCGGCGGGGTGATCGGCGACGGTCGTGACATGCCGTGGCACATCCCCGAGGACCTGGCGTACTTCAAGCAGGCCACCACCGGGCGCCCCGTCGTGATGGGCCGGGCCACCTGGGACTCGATCCCCGCCCGCTTCCGGCCCCTGCCCGGTCGCCGCAACATCGTGTGCACCCGGGACGCAGGGTGGTCGGCCGAGGGCGCGGAGAGGGCGGCCTCTGTGCCCGCGGC